>CBDUST010000067.1:0-16569 GCA_965369945.1 uncultured bacterium
CGGGGGGCGAGGATCGCGATCATCAGCTTCCATAGTCTGGAAGATCGGATCGTCAAGCGAGCATTCGCACGGTTGAGCGACCGCGGACTGGGGGCGCGGCTCACGAAACGGCCGATCACGGCCACTGATGGCGAGATCGCGGCGAATCCGCGAGCTCGCTCAGCGAAGTTGCGGGCCGTCAAGGTAGACGCCGCAGACAATTGATGAAGGTCGCCCGCACCGGGGTCTGGAACCGGTGAGGCCAAAGCAGGGAAGCTCAAGACCTATGACGAGGGAAAATAAGCTGGCGTTAGTGATCGGATTCGCGCTGATCGTCTTCGTGGGGATATTGGTCTCGGACCACTTTTCGGCTGCACGGCTCAATGAACCGGCCGACCTGACGCTCAACGGGAGCTCCCCGACCAATGCCGAACGAAACGACCGGTCTCTTATCGACCTCCAAGAATCTGAGCCGGCGTCCCGCAAACCAGCACGAGCGGGGCAAGTAGCCGTGGCGCCGACTCAATACTTAGCAAGTGATGGCCCCGCCAAACAGCGGCCGATGCCAAACGAACTTCAGACGATTCGATTGCCCGACTTACAGGAACTGGCGAAGAACGATCCGACGCTGAACGCCGACCCAACAGCCAATGATCGGTTCCGCTTCGTCGAGGTGCGCCGCAACGAATCGCTAAGCAGTATTTGCGGTCGGGAGTATGGGAACCAGTTGTTGGCCTCGGCATTGGCGAAGTACAACGGAATCTCCGATCCAAATTTGATACGACAAGGGTGGCGACTGCGATTGCCTGATGCAAGCGTACTTGGCGGTGACAGCAACCCTGCCGCCGCCCCACGACGAAGCGCTTCCGATCCGCGCTACGCCAGGTACACCGTAAAACCGGGCGAATCGTTGTCGGAAATTGCAAGTCGATTGTTGAAATCGACACAGCGATGGCGCGAGCTATATGACCTGAACCGGGATGTGATTCCAGGCGATCCGAGTTCGGTTCGAGCCGGCGTAACCATCAAGGTGCCGCTTACCGGGAACAGCTAACGAGCCGAGCGCAGGCTCTGGGCGTGTTTGGGTTGCGACCAGCCTTGTGGCATCTACGCGGCGTATCGAAGGATCACCGAGGATCATGTTCGCTAAACTTCTCGTCATTATCACGCTCATCGGTGCGACGGCCTGCATCCTTCTGGTGAACCGACAACAGCGCATCGAGACGGCAAACGAAATTGCGCAAACCCATCGCCGCTTGCTGAACCACGACCAGGCGCTGTGGGCGATGCGAAACGAGATCGCCTCGCGGTGTACCCCCGACGAAGTGCGCGCGGCGATGTCCACTTTTCAGGGCGATTGGCGTTCGATCCCGTCAGCGCCGTCTGGCGAGAAAAGATCAGTGGCACACTTCGCCACGCACAAGCCCCTTCAATCCGTCAAGATTGACGTCGGTGGATGAAGCGAATGCCGGGCGAAGAGCAGCTGCGATTGTACCAGCCAAATCGCGCGATGGCGTGGTCGAAGCTTGTCGTGTTCGTCATGATCGCCGGGCTCGGTGTGCTGCTGGTGCGTGTCGCCCAGATGAAGCTGCGACCTGATCCGCAGCTGGCACAAGTGGTCTCACCTCGCCTTTCCAGCCTATCGGAATTGGGCAAGCGCGGCGATCTACTTGATGCGCGTCACCGCCTTTTGGCCGCGAGCACCGTCGCCTATCGTCTGTTTGTCGACCCGACAATGGTGAGCGATACACAGACGGTCGCTGTGGATATCGCCAAGGCAATCGGTGCCGATCCCGTCCAGATCGATCGGAGGATTCTCCAGCGACCGGGTCGACGGTATGTCGTGATCGAACACGAACTAGAAGATTGGCAGGCGCAAGCGATCCGTCAGGCCAAACTCAGCGGCGTCGGCTTGCAGCCGCGACTGGTTCGACATAATCCACAGGGTAGAGTCGGCGCCGGCGTGATCGGCAAGGTTGGCTTCGAACACACCGGCCTCGCGGGAATGGAACTCCTGTTTGATGAAGCGCTCGCGCCGCGCGATGGGCGGTTGACCTATCTGCGTGACGCCAATCGACGTGCGCTTTGGATCGACCCCAAAGCGCATCGACCCAGTGTTGACGGCCGGGATGTACAGCTCAGTATCGACCTTGTCATTCAGCAGTTCGTCGAAGAGCGGCTGGGCCAGGCTGTAACAGAGTTCAATGCGAGTGGCGGACGCGCGATCGTGCTTGACTGTCGCACCGGCGAAATTCTGGCAATGTGCGATGTACTGAATCCCCGCACCGGTTGGGAAGAAGTGACCACCGATCCCGGGCGAGCTATTCACCCAGCACTCGGTCGTAATCGTTGTGTCACTGACCCCTATGAGCCGGGCTCGACGTTCAAACCGTTCGTCTGGGCTGTTGCGACTGAGCTTGGTAAAGCTCAGCCGGAGGAAGTGTTGCCCACGCCCAGCGGACCTGCCTACCACACGAGCCGGGGTCGACGGATTCGCGACTCCCATTATCACGGGCCCGTCAGTTGGCGAAGGGTGCTAGTCAAGTCGATCAACAGCGGTATGGCGATCGTGGCCGAGCGCATGAGCCACGACGAATTGCAAGGAGCTGTTGCCAAGTTCGGTTTCGGGCGCAAAACCGGCTGCGGTCTGCCGGGCGAGTCGGCTGGGCTGGTGACATCGGTTGCGAATTGGACTCATCACACGCAGACCTCGGTGCCAATGGGGCACGAGATCGCTGTGACGCCGGTGCAGATGGTTCGCGCGTTCAGTGTGTTTGCACGAGACGGAACACTGCCGACCTTGCGCATTACTGCCCAGACGCCCGAGGGTGAGATTTATCCTGTTCGCCATCAAGTCATTCCCGCTGAAATCGCTAAACTCGTGCGTAGCGTTCTACGTGAGGTGATGCTCGAAGGCACCGGCCGAAGAGCGCAATCCGAAAAGTACCGCATATTCGCGAAATCCGGAACGGCGCAGTTACCTAAGCCCAGAGGTGGTGGATACTTCGAGGATCGTTACGTATCGAGCTTCATCGGCGGTGCGCCATTGGACGACCCGCGCATCGTCGTACTCTGCGTCATGGACGATCCGGACAAATCAATTGGGCACTACGGTGGAGCGATCGCCGGTCCGGTGGTGCGCGACATCATCGACCACACGCTCACCTATCTCGGCGTCCAGCCGGATGTTGTAAACGAAAACGACGCGAGTCTTGCCGCAGCGGACTGACGACTCGCTTCGATCGCATTGGTGTGGTAAACTGGGTCTTGTTATGGAAGAGCGCGTCATAAATAACTGGAATGAGGAGTCGCCGGAGGCAAAGGCGCGGTGGTTTCAATCGCTGTCGCTTGTTGAGCGGATGGAGTATCTCTGCGCCGTAACCGAGTTGGTCTTTCAGAATAATCCCGATATCGCCCGCAAGAAGCATGTTGAATCGATTACAGGCCGTATTCGAGTCCTTACACTCCCATAGAAGACGTTGATGGTGCCGATGTTCGGCATGCCGACCACGTACGACGAGGGGAGTAAGTGTCCATGCCGTACATCCCACAAGACGATCGCACTACCTATGACCCGTTGATCGAACCGATCATCGAGGCGCTGAGGTCGCAACAACCCCCGTCTCGCAAAGGCCACGCCAACTACGTCATCACTCAGATTCTGCGCAAAGCGTGGGGCGTCGATGCCCCCGAGAACGAGTCATACTCCCACTACGCCGACATCATCGGCACACTCGAATGCGCCAAACAAGAGTTGTACCGCCGCTGGGTAGCAGACTACGAAGACAAAGCGATCGCCAAGAACGGCGATCTTTGACAATCTTCGGCGCTCGGGTGAGCCTCCTGAATGCCCGGTCCCAAATCCCTGACACCTTCCTGCTACACTGCCCTCTGCCCATGGATACGTCTCTCTCGCATCTTCCGGAGCACAAACGAGCCGAACTTGCACGACTCACGAGGCTCATCCGCGAATCCTGCCGCGATGTCGAGATGATCATCCTCTACGGCTCTTACGCCCGAGGTGACTACAAGGAAGAAGCTGATCTCAAGCCCGATCGAAAGTCCGGCCACGCCTCGGATTACGACATTCTCATCGTCACCACCATACCGGAAGCCGCGAACTCCATCGACCTCTGGAATCACGTTACGAATAAGGCGCGAAGTCTTCCGGGCGGCTTGAGCGCCCATCCGCGCCTCATCGCTTACGACATCAATTCGCTCAACGAACGCCTCGCCGACGGCCGGTACTTCTACACCGACATCAGGAAGGAAGGTCGCATGATGTACGATTCCGGGAACTACACACTCGCCGAAGCAAAGGAACTTCCACCCGAAGAACGCTATCGCATTGCGCAAGAGTACTTTGACAACGGATTTGAGAACGCGCAAAATTTCTTCAAGGGATGTGAGTTCTTCAATAGTGAACAGGATTACAAACAAGCAGCGTTCCTGTTGCATCAAGCAACGGAAGCTGCGTACAAAACGATTCTGCTCGTGTTTACGGGTTACAGCCCCAACGAACACTGGCTCGCCGAATTGGCTCGAATGGCAGCGATGCACGATGAATCAATCCTCGATATCCTCCCCCAGGAAACGGACGAAGAAGACGAAGAAGGCAAAGAAAAGGGACGGCTCTTCAAGCTCCTCGATTACGCCTACATCGGCGCGCGCTATGACCCCAAATACACCATCACCGCCGAGGAGCTGGATTACCTCTCCGCCTGCGTCCGCACCCTCCTCGACCGCACCGAATCCCTCTGCACGGCAGAACTCGACCGAATCAAGTCGTGACGACAGCCGTGCCGGCCTCGCGACCCTGGTATTCTCAGGGCTTCTGAAATCGAGTGAGCAGATAGGCAGACTCTAGAGAATAGCTGTTATTCCAGCGTTCAGTCGATCTGCGACGAGAGTTGCAATTGTGCTGCGATGACACTCCTCGTGTGCTCGCTCATAGCACATAAGGGCAACGGATTGTTGCCTAGCAACACGAGCAAGGCGATCAATGGATTCCCCAAGACTGCGATTGGCGTATGCCCGAAATAACTTGTGAAAGTACTGGAGATCGCCGGTCTCACGAAGTCGGTCGCGCTGTCTCTTGGTCGATCCCAAGTCCGTCCAGGCCCCGTATTCGATACCGGCTTGCTCACATCGTGCCATCAGTGAGGCAGCTCGGAAGTCGGCCTTGCGTGACATGGGCTTGTCCCGAATGTCCGCCAGATGTTCTATGCCAGCATCCCGAAGCGATGCAATCAGATCTTCGCCTGTCCGTCGCTCGTATCCGATCGTAAAGACCGTAGCAGATCTGCGCCTAGACTCGCGAATAACCTTGTACATCGAGTGGCTGTCTGCTGAGGAGGCAGCCAGCCCAAACACGGCAAGAGCCTTGGCATTGTTGGCTCTACGCTTATTGATTTGACCAGAGATTGACACTGTCGCTCTGCTCCTTAGGTGGGACAAACGCTCCACAAACTCCGAAGTGTTGTCGGTGCTCCGCAAAGTTTCCCATGAAAAACCAGATGTTTCTTGATGGGCCAAAGAGGTCGTTCATCCATTTCTGTCGCATGACGTCAATTGGATCCGAATATTTCCGGCGGAATTTGCGCCATGTCTCTCCAACCTCCCAAGCCAAGAATTTCGAGTCGTGCTCCTCGCCCTCACCATCTTTCCATTTCAATCGAAAGTCAAATGGGAGTTTCTCTAGTGGCCGGGGTCCGCCGAACAGATCTGCTTGTTTCAACAACTCCTGCTGCTTCAACGACCATTCTGCTGATTCTGGATTGGCAATAAATTCCAAGACTTCGCGCACGACCACTGGTGCAAGCGTTCTGCCTGAATCTCTGAGAGCTTTCATGGACGGAACTGCTGTTGGTATGATCCATTCGCACCGTGCAGGCCACCCATCGATATGACCGATGACTTTCAGAGTTGATGCGTCAGGGCGACGGCTTTCTGGCCTGCCATCCGGGTTTGAGCCCAATTTGACCATCACCACGTCGAATGCCCTGTACTGTTTGTCTTCATCGAGATGCCGAAGAGGCACAGGGTAAAGCCGACGCCACTCGCCTTGATCGTTGATTCCTCCCGTACACACCGTCTCGATGTATTTTGAACTCAGAGTCGGATATGTTCGGACGGTCACAAGAATCCGTTCCTCTAACATGCGCATCGTCTCCTATCTCTGAGCACGCATCGACTACGGAATCAACCCAGAGATCAGTGGTGCAACGTGTTCCATTGCGGCAGCGAAGCCGCCGATCGTGGCAATCTGACCGATCCGCGTCCACAGACGACTGATGATCGTCTTGTCTGGTTGAGCCTTTGCCAGTTGATCCTTGATACTCTCAATGTCGGCCGAGACATCCCACTTCTGCGAATCGGTGATCTCGGTTGATGAAACGGCGGCCTCTTTCAACTTATTCAGTTCGTTGTGAAGGTCTGCAAACTCGACGTTCACTACATTTCCATCACCCAACGTGATTACGTTAGTTCCAATAGCACTAATGTTGATCCCTGCATAGCGAGGATTCTCGCTGAACTCGGACTCTCCCTCCATCTTGTCGATTCCCTCTGCCGAGATTTCGTACCAAACAACCACGGAAGGAACTGTCCCTCCCTTCACAACGACAGTCTTCTCAACCCCATGCTTATTGATCCAACCTTTGTCAATGAGATATGTGAGATTTGACATCACTTGCGATTGCGAAAAACCATGCCGCTCTTTCAGCGCCTTCTTCACATCGCTAATTTTGACTGCTGATCCCTTCTTTCCATATTGACTCGTCGCGTTCAGATTGCGTTCGTAGAACCAACGGAGAATCTGATGGCGCGTTGCATCATTGGGATTCATACGCGTCCCTCCGAGTTAAATCCGAGAACTGATACAAGAGGCTTCGAACATTAGATCAACAGCTCGGCTTGCTTCTCGTTCCATGCCATCGCGATGGGACCACAGCTGATCCGCTGTAAAGTGGGTTGATCTGCGTCCACATGCACAATCGCATTCTACAAGCGATCCAACACATGCGAAACTCCAGCTTCATGCGCTCCACAGTTGATGCGATCAACTCGCACCAACCCGCGATCTCAGCAGTTTCATTTGCCAACCGGAGCGTCTCTTATGACGTGATCTACCGCATCACCTCGAACTCACGCCGTTCGCCCGTACTCTTCCAGGTCGTATTGCTTGATCTTCTTATAGAGCGTGGTGCGGTTGACTTCGAGTTGGTCGGCTGTCTTTTGACGGTTCCAATCGTTGGCTTGGAGTGCGGCGAGGATGATTTGCTTCTCGGGCTCTTCCAAGGCCTCGCGCAATGGCAGCGGATTGTCTGATGACCACGTTGCAGCGCTCGCCGATCCAGACTGCGCATGCCGCGGTAGGAGCTTCTCGGTCGAGTTGGCAATCACGTGTGGGGGCAGATCATCGATCCCGATTCGGGTGGCGCGCGTGAGCACCACCGCTCGTTCTACGATGTTCTCAAGCTCGCGGACATTTCCCGGATAGGAATAGCGCCGCATCGCATCCATGGCCTCGGCCGAGAAGCCGGTGATCTGCTTGGACGCCTCCTTGGACATCTTCTGGAGGAAGTGCTCGGCCAGAAGCGGGATATCGCCGATCCGCTCTCGCAACGGGGGCAACTCAATCGATACGACATTGATTCGGTAATACAGGTCCTGGCGGAAGTCGCCCGCTGCAACGAGATCCTCCAGCGGTTCATTGCTAGCCAGAATCACGCGCACATCAACCTCGATCGTATCGTTGGAACCAACCGGCTCGAAGTGACGCTCCTGAAGAACGCGCAGCAACTTCAGTTGCATCCCCGGCGACGCTGAGTTGACTTCGTCCAGAAACAACGTCCCGGTATCGGCGGCGAAGAACCGGCCCGCCTTGTCAGCGTGCGCTCCGGTGAACGCGCCTTTGACATGTCCAAACAGCTCGGATTCCAGCAAAGTTTCAGGGATCGATCCGCAGGAAAGCTCGACATAGGGCTTTTGCGCTCGAGGCGAACTGCGATGAATCGCGCGGGCGATCAGCGACTTGCCTGTGCCTGATTCACCGCACATCAGAACCGTCGCCTTGCTGGGCGCAACTGCGCCGATGACTTCATAGATACGGTGCATCCGCGAATCGGCACCGACGATACTGTCAAGACCGTATCGTTGATCCAGTTGTTGCCGTAGGTTCGTGTTCTCCGCAAGGAGCGCCTGTTGCTGTACAGCCTTTTCAACGGCGACGAGCAACTCTTCATCGACCAACGGCTTGGTGAGATAGTCCAGTGCCCCGGCCCGTATCGCGCGAACGGCGGATTCGATCGTCCCGTAGCCGGTAATCGCCACGATGACGATTTCCGGATAATCGCGGCGCATGGCCTTGATCAGTTCCACCCCATCCATCCCCGGCATCGTCATGTCGATGACCGCCACGGCAACGGGCCCTGGTGCCTTGGCCTCAACGGTGGACGGTGCGTCCTGCAGGATTTGTAGGGCCTCGGCCCCGCTTTGAGCCGTTGCGATGGGGTACCCAACATCGGCCAAGTAGACACCGATCGCCTCGGCGACGATCGGGTCATCATCCACCACCAGCACCCGTGGTCTGGATTCACTCATCCGTGCAGTGGCCTCCTACCCCATGATTCCCGCAAGCGAGCGGTTCCAACAGATGCTGCTGCAATGACTTAGGCGCCGTGATGGCCCGCGAGACCCACCCCCGGGGCATCAAAAACCGTTGACCGATCAGGACCTGGTCATGCCTGTCGATGTTCACCGTATCCATCACATGAGATTGATCGACGCGGCTGGGCTAGGTCTGAAGAGCGATGATGCGTTTGAGCAACATGATTCTCGGACGAACCGGACCGCCCTTCAACGGCCCCCACTGGGCAGGTTGAGCGTTCGATCGAAACTGCCTAAATTCACATGCGATTGTAATCAAATCCTTGGAAGAGCAGGACTTGCGCTTGGCAAACGGTAGCCGCTCGATTACTCTGCGTTGATACTCGGCTTGCCGTCGAGGGCCCCCGGAGGAGAGGCCGTTCCGGCAAGCCGTTTTCTTATGCGCGGCCCAAGCCTTGTCCTCTCACCGGTAGACCAACGGTCGACTCGATAGGCCGGTGATCTCCTTGATGAAGGTCATTGCCCCAAAGCCCGCGATCGCAAACGCTCCGATCCACATGGCTTGGGCTGAAAATCCAAGCGCCGCGAGCCACGCAGCGCCGTAGAGCGCTTGCCACATTGCGCCGTATCGCTTGAGTTTCTCGGCGGCGGCCGCACCGTGAACACCACTGACCTTCCACCACGCGACGGCAACGAAGGCCAATGCTGTGAGCACCGGCCACAACACCGCCCAAGGTTCGGCCTGCTCCGGCCACAGCCCGCGGTCTTCTTGCATCGCCCCCCATCCAATCACCAGCACGGACCAGAAAACCCATCCCGTCAGCGCCGCTACGGAACTGCGGAGCGTGAGTCGAGGGCGCTTTTCTTCCAAGACATGAACGACCGTGGCGATCGCCATGGCGTGCGTCATGACCAGCCACACCGGCCATGTGAATTGCAGATGCGCGTTGGGGATCAGCATGTGCGTAACATGAACCAGGCCGATCGTAACCAAACCAATCGCCGGGATGTACTTGCCGGCCGCGTTATAGAACAAGATTCCGGCCGCGGTGAACAGGGTAATCCACAACGCCCAAGTGCCCAGCGCCGCACCACCGAGCACAGCAATGATCAATGCCCCGATAGTAACGACCACCGCTTGGCCAAGCTTGATCCGCCCGGCAGGAATCGGGCGCTGCGGGCTAAACGCGCTGTCATGGCGAACGTCCAGCACGTCGTTCAGTGACGCGCCGTAGGCGAACAAGCCCACAGCGACGACGGCGCCGGCACCCAACGCCCCATACAGATTCATGCTGTAGACCGGCACGTGCTCATACACGGGCATGGCTCGGGTGAGCAGGATGATGAACCAAACGTCCGCCACTGCGCCGAAGGCCATCGTGAGGCGTGTCAGTTGAATGGCCGTGACGAGTTTGACCAACATCGATGCCACGGGGGAATCCTATCCGTTGTCGGGTCCAATCGGGTCGAATTGATCGCAGTGACAGCCGCTCGTAGGATGCGCCGCTTGCCGGACCATGCTGCCGTGCCGCTTTTTACCCCAATGTTTACTGCACCAGAAAATATCGCGAACGCCGCTGGGCTACGGATTGGCCTCGCCGTCAGCCGGTATCACGCGCCGATCACCGAGGCAATGTGCGAGGCAGCGATCGAGCGCTTCATCGCGGCCGGAGGCTCCAAGGAGAACCTGAATCTCGTCAGCGCTCCCGGGGCGTTCGAGCTGACAGCGATTGCCCGCGCGTTCGCCGTGCGCGATGACATCGACGCGGTCGTCGCCCTGGGGTGTGTGATTTCAGGCGAAACGACGCACGATCAGTACATCGCCAGCGCGGTCGCACAGGGACTGACGATGATCACGGCGCAGACCGGTGTGCCGGTGTCGTTCGGAGTCCTCACCTGCCAAACGCTCGAGCAGGCCCAAGCCCGCAGCGGCGGCGCCAAAGGCAACAAGGGCGCCGAGGCGATGACCGGTGCTATCGAGGCTGCTTGCGCGATTCGGCTGGTGCGATGCGGACCGAAGGAGAAATGCTGAGATGGCCGGGTCGCGTGACATCCGCCGCTGCGCACTTCAAGCCTTATATCAGTTCGACGCCGGCAACGCCGACGCGCCCCAAGTTGTCCGCGACTCGCTTTCTGAATCGCCGGGCGACGAAGAGGTACACAACAAGGGCTTTGAATTGGCCGAGCAAGCGTGGGCGCTGCACGAGGAAGCCGACGCCGTCGTAGCCGAGCTCACACCGGACTGGCCTACCTACCGCCAACCCGTCATCGATCGGAACATTCTTCGGCTGGCGTATTTCGAAATCACCAGCTCTCAAACTCCGCCGAAGGTCGCCATCAATGAAGCGGTCGAGCTGGCCAAGGAATTCAGCACGGACAAATCGTCATTGTTTGTCAACGGTGTGCTCGACAAGATATACAAGTCGCGCCGCGAGCTGGACGCAGCGCCGCAAGAATCCACAAGCGAAGGTGCTAAGTAGACGTGGGTCTGTTTGTTTCCACCGTCAGCGCGATTCGCAAAGGCTTAGCCCGGACACGCCAAGCGGTTGGCGGCGGTCTGGGCAGCCTGCTGAAGGGGCGAACGCTCGACGAAGAGTTGATCGATGAAATTGAAGCTCGTCTCATCTCCGCCGATGTGGGTGTTGCGGGAACGGCGGCAATCATCGATAGCCTTCGCGCCGCTTACCGCGCAGGCTCCGTTGCCAGGGGCGAAGACGTAATTCAGTTCCTCAAGCATCAGCTCATCGCACGATGGGATGAGGAGGATCGCCAGCTTGCAGTGGCCCACAGCGGCCCGACTGTGATCCTCGTGGCGGGAATCAATGGATCAGGCAAAACGACGAGTGTGGCAAAGATCGCCAAGTCGCTTACCGATGAGGGACGTAGCGTGCTGCTCGCTGCGGCTGACACGTTCCGCGCCGCAGCCGTCGAGCAACTGGAAATCTGGTCGAAGCGGTTGGGCGTTGATGTGGTCAAGGGAGCGCCCGGGGCCGATCCCGCCGCCGTGGTCTTCGATGCCTGCGACGCGGCACTGGCTCGAGGCGTTAATACGTTGCTGATCGATACCGCCGGACGGCTACACACACAAGAGAACTTGATGCGAGAGCTGACTAAGATCCGCAACGTGGCGGCCAAGAAGATCCCGTCCGCACCGCATGAGGTATTGCTAGTTCTGGATGCAACCGCTGGTCAGAACGCCATCGCCCAAGCCGAGATTTTCAGACAAGCGATCGACGTGACAGGAATATTCCTGGCGAAGTTGGACGGCACGGCCAAAGGAGGCATCGTCGTCGCCATCCACGACAGGTTGGGGATCCCCGTCAAGCTCGTGGGCGTGGGTGAAACGGTGAATGATGTCGAGGCGTTCGATCCTGAATCGTTCATCGAAGCAATGTTCGCGGACGAGAAGTCATAAGCCATCAGCCCGTAGGGTCCGCTGTGCGGACCGTTTCGGCCAAATAGCGATGAACCCGTAGGGTCCGCTGTGCGGACCGTTCCGGCCAAGTAGTGATGAACCCGTAGGGTCCGCTGTGCGGACCGTTCCGGCCAAGTAGTGATGAACCTGTAGGGTCCGCTGTGCGGACCGTTCCGGCCAAGTAGTGAAAAGAATGGTCCGCACAGCGGACACTACGAAGAAACCGTCCTGTTGTGAGTCCACGTCTCCGCCCGTATGATCGCCCCCGTGGTGGAAACCTCTCGGGTAATTCGCCGTGGGGCGCGCACTCGCACGACCGGCGACGCGCTGCGGTGCGCGGCCGTTGTGTTGGCTACGATCTTCGTGGTCAGCCAACCGGCCCAAGCACAACGACGCGTTCCCATCACCGGCGACCGCATCAGCGGGTTCGTCCTACCGATCGAACCAATCACCGGCGACATTCGAATCGAGGCCCTGCGCGCCAGCGCATGGAATGTCGACGACACGAAACGCCTCTTGCTTAGCGGTGACGTGCGGATCAGTATCGGTGCGTACGTCTTTGAATCGGATGCCGCGGCGGTGTGGATCAATCGCGTCCCGAGTAAGGACGGGCTGATCAATCAGATCGCCATGTACTTCGACCAGGTGGACGACCCAACCAAACCAGCTGGACTCGGCGTACGCGGCAACCAAGTGCTCGTGACCGGCAGCGCCCGCGGCGCGGTGGCGCTTCAGGTAAGCCTGCTTCAAGACGAGCAACCACCCGCAACGGGCCTTCTTCGACGAGCCGATCAGCGGTTGGCTGCGTATCTGCGCACGACCGTGGACGAGCCGCCGCCACCGCTCGGCCACCGGCCGCACGTTCAGATGGGCCCGATCCCTGAACCTGACCAAGCGGCGCTACCGACCGACATCGCGCTGCCCCCGCGGGAAGGTCGAATGCCACCGTTGTTGGTGCCGGACGCAACCGTCTGGTTCACCTGGGACCGACTCGAATTCACGACCGGCGAGGAGGAAAACACGGTCACGCTGATCGGCTCAGTGGTTGTCGAGTACGCCGCACCCGGTAACGGGCAGGATATCTCTCACCTGATGCTCTCGGCGCAACGTGCGGTCGTCTACACGGACCCCGGTTTGATCGAGGAAATGATGACGGGACGGCTTGAGGCCGAGTCGATCCGAGGAATCTATCTCGAAGGAAACGTGAATGTGATCGCTCAAGAGGGGCAGTACCAGGTTCGCGCCCCGCAGATGTATTACGACTTCCGCACCGGCCGGGCCATTATGCTCAACGCTGTGATGCGGACCTACGCCAATCGCGGGCGTCTTCCGGTTTACATCCGAGCGGAGCAGCTGCGACAGATCGCTGCAAATCAGTGGACGGGCGAAAATGTTCGAGCCTCTGCCAGCGAGTTCTTCACGCCGCACTTGGCCATCGGATCCCAAGGAATCACCGTGACTCGCAATACCTCCCCGGAGGATGCGGACGACGCCACGATTCACCTGGAGGGTCGAGGGAATACGCTTCGGCTCGGTGGCACTCCACTGCTGTATTGGCCGAAATTCAGCGGCTCCGTCCAAGACATCCCGCTTCGAAGCGTGTCGATCGGAACACGAGACAATGACGGTGTGCGACTGGAAACCAAATGGGACGCCTTCTCGTTGTTGGGGCTGGATCAACCGCAACGCATGAAAGCAGACTTGCGGATTGACGGCTTCTCCAAACGCGGCGCGGGATTCGGACTGGATTTCTCCTACGACATGGAACACGGCGCGGGCTCGGCCGAGCTGTACGGCCTGTACGACGACGGCGTGGATCGAACATCCTCCGGACGCGAGGTCGAACATAATGAGGAATACCGCGGCGTCGCACTTTGGGAGCACATCATGCGCCTGGACCGCGACTGGATGCTCCAGGCTCAGGTGGCGTGGATCAGCGACGAAACATTCATCACCGCCTGGCGCGAAGACGATTTCGTCGAGCGCCGAGAATACGAGACAAGCCTTTATTTGAAGCGCATCAAAGGCAACGAGGCCTTGACCGTCCTGGGAAAGACTGATCTGAACGACTTCGTATCCAACGACTATCTGCTGGCCAGCCGCCAGTTGCAGGTCGAGCGGCTGCCGGAATTCACCTACCGGCGTTATGGGGACTCTTGGTTCAATGATACGGTGACGTATTCAGGCGAGACGCGCGTCAGTCGGCTGCGATTCAACTTCGAAGATAGTACGCCGCGCCAGCTCGGCGTTCGAGGGCGTGCGTTTGGGATCAACGACGATGATCGCATCATCGAGGCGCTACACGATGCCGGACTTCGCAGCACCTTTAGAAATCGCTTCGATTCACGACATGAGATCGTGATGCCTCGCTCGTGGGGCAACGTGAAGATCGCGCCGTTTCTTGTCGGTCGGTTCACCGCGTACGACGGTGACTTCCAGGAGTTCTCGTCCGATACCGATTCGCAGCGGATTTTCGGCGCGGCCGGCGTTCGCTTCAACACCCAATTCCAACGGATCGACAACAGCGTCGAGAGTCAGCTGTTCGATCTACACCGCCTCCGGCACATCATCGAGCCTAGTCTTTTGCTGTGGTACGGTTACGCCGACATTGATCAATTCGATCTGCCGCTATACGACCTCGCTGTCGAGTCATTGGCGACCGGGTCGATCGTCGAACTGGCATTGCGCAACACCTGGCAGACGCAGCGTGGTGGACCGGGACGGTGGCGATCCGCGGACGTTCTCACCGTTGACGCCGCCTTAGTTCTTCACTCCGGCGACGGCGACCGAGAGTCACCCACACCGCAATTCTTTGACTATCGACCCGAATACTCGCAGTTCGGCGATCACGTGTACACATCCTTCCAGTGGCTACCCAGCGATCATCTCTCTTTTGTCGGCGAAGCAACCTACGATACGGACGACAGCACCGTCACCCGCGGGTCGATCGGGACTGAACTTCGTCACAATCCGCTGCTGTCAACCTATATCGAATATCGCTACATCGACATCAGCGAGAACGAGCTGTTGGCCATCGGATGGGATTACCGACTTACGCCGAAGTACCGAGTCACGTTGCGGCCGCAATGGGACTTGCGCGAAGATGAATTCCGCGCGGTTCGACTCGGTGTGACGCGCAGCTTCCCCGACTTCGATTTCACGATCCAAATCAGACACGATGAAATTCGCGACGACACAACACTGGCCGCTTCAATGGACCTCGCCGAGTTCTAGAGCAGTTTCACTGATGACGTAGCGGCTGCGTGCGCTAGTCATCGAACGCCACGATGAATTTGCCAATCCCAACGGGTCGATCAGCGCGACTCCGGTGGCACGGGCATCCTGCCCGTGCGAATTGTCATGGCGGGACATCTGCACGGGCAGGATGCCCGTGCCACTGGATATTCGGCGAACTCAACTGTTGAAGTATCGACCCCAAAGTACGGCTAGTCGCTCTATCTCAACAGGGTCGATCTGGGATTTATCCGACCAAATCGCCAAGCGTAGTGCTTCATGAGCTGCGCTGGGATGCTCGCGCAGAATCGAGACGTTCCTGAGCGCGCCCTTGATGAGGTCGATCGCAGCGGCGGTTGCGCGATTAAGGTTCCCGATAATCTCGCCAAGCAACGAGGATTGATCGATGGTCGCCTCCCTTGACCGCCAAGCATCGTAGTCAGTCGGCAGCGCGATGAGCGCATAGGCGAGTTCGGCCTCGCGGGCCAGCCTGGCCTCGGGCAACGCGGTCATTCCAATCAGGTCGCCCCCCCATTGCCGATGCATCTCGGACTCAGCTCTCGTGGAGAAGCTGGGGCCTTCCATGCACACATAGGCGCCGACTTCATGAACCATCGCTTCGCTGGATTCTTGCGCCGCTTGGAGCAGCCAGCGCCGCATCACAGGACAAAACGGTTCGGAGAACTCGACGTGGACGGCACATCGCTCGTAGAAAGTTCTAGGACGACCGTCAGTTTTATCGATCAGTTGATCACAGATAACCAGGTCACCCGGCTCGATCTCTTCACGCAAGCTGCCGGCCGCGCCGGAGGCGAGTATGTGGGTACAACCGAGCGCTTTCAGCGCGTAGATATTGGCGCGAGAAGGTACGGCCGCGGGATTGAGCAGATGTCCTTTGCCGTGGCGCTGGAGCAATGCAATCGGCACGTCGCCAAATCGTCCGGTGACGATCGACGCACTTGGTTTTCCAAACGGCGTTTCGCAATCGTGCGTTTGCAGATCATCGACGTTCACAGCCTCGGCCAATGCTTCGCCGAGTCCGGTTCCCCCAATGATGCCAATGCGCAATTCAACGCTCATCAGAACATGGTACCGAACTGCTGCCAAAGCATCACAATTCGCTCAGATGACAGCGCTTCTGGTCGCAAGGCGGCGTTGACGCCGACGGGCCAGTCGCAATCGCGCCCGAGAATCGACCCGAGTTGCTTGCGGCGCTTCGTGAAGAGTTGTGTCACGAAGCGGGCAAAGTCTTGGCGCTGCGGGGCCGTATCTAATGCTGAAGAACCCTCACCCCCAACCCCTCTCCCAGGCGGGGATGGGAGAATACGCAC
>CBDUST010000068.1:0-16371 GCA_965369945.1 uncultured bacterium
AGCCGACGAACAGCAGGATCACCAGCACCAGTCCGACCAAGTTCGCCAGAACCGTCCAAGCGATCGCTGGCATCCAGGAATCCATCGCCTGCACGTCCTCCTCGGGCATCCCCATATCGCGCAACCAGTTCATATACCAGGGCAAAATGAAAGGATACGCCACGCCACAAAACACGCCCAAGAGCCCCATGCCTGAGTAGATGACGCCGAGGACGCCGACGACTGTCGGCCAGGTGCTACCCGGCGGGGGAGGCGGTTTGGCCTGCGTTGGTGGTGCCAACGGTGCTGACCGTTCCGGCACTTGCGCCTCACTTGCGTAAGTTTCACCCTCGTTCATGTGTTCGACCCCACTCATCTTCACGCAATTCAGTCAGGTCAACCAAACACCATACGACGGTTCAGAATTGACGCAGGAAGCGCGCGTCGTTCTCAAACAGCCAGCGGATGTCTGCGATACCGTACTTGCGCATCGCGATTCGTTCGATCCCCAGCCCAAAGGCAAAGCCGGTCCACTGTTGCGGATCGTACCCGACGGCTTCGAACACGTTGGGATCAACCAATCCGCACCCGCCCAGCTCCACCCATTGCCATTTCCCTTTGACCTTCATTTTCATATCCACTTCGGCTGAAGGCTCGGTGAAGGGAAAGAAGCTCGGCCGCATTCGCACCTGGGCCTCGGGCCCAAAGTACGCACGGGCAAACTGAAACAGCGTTGTCTTGAGATCAACCATCGTTACGTTCTGATCGACGTACAACCCCTCGACCTGGTGAAACATGCTGTAGTGGGTGGCGTCATGCGTATCCGGTCGATACACGCGCCCGACCGAGATCACCTTCAACGGCGGCTTCACCTTCATCATCGTGCGTATCTGCACCGTCGACGTCTGGCTCCGCAGCATCAGGCTTTCGCCCGGCTCAGTTGCACTCGAATCGGGACCCTGGAGATAAAAGTTATCGATCGGATCGCGCGCAGGATGGTCCTTGGGAATGTTCAGTGCGTCGAAGTTGTGCCATTCGTCCTCGACCTCCGGGCCGTAGGCGACCGAAAAACCCATCCGAGCGAAGACGTCGGTGATCTCGTCGATGGTTCGGGTAATCACATGGCGTCGCCCCTGACCGCAGGGCAGACCAGGCTCGGTTACATCGATCGTTGGGCCGGCACGGCGAACAGATCGCCCCTCGACCAGACCCTTCTTCTCGTCGAACGCAGTCTCTAGGCACTGCTTGACGACATTGAGCCGTTTGCCGACCGCAGGTTTCTCCGAGGCTGCGACGTTCTTCATCTGCGGCATGATCGCCTTGAGCCGACCCTTGGTGCCCAGGTACTTCACACGCCATGCCTCGACAGCCTGCGCATCGGTCGCCGCAGCCAGTTCATCGATCGCCTGCGTCTGAAGTTGATCGAGTTCGTGAAGCACGACACGGAGTGTAGCGGCAAATCACGTCGCGCGGCAGACACAGAAAAGGCCGCCCCGAAACGGACGGCCTTGGAATCTCGTCAACATCGAGCTGATCGATCACGAGCCCGCGTCGGTCTTTTCTTCATCGCCTTGATCTGCGGAGGCCTCTCCTTCGGGCGCGCCGGTCTCATCTTTCGGCGCGGCTGAATCATCCGATTCAGGCTCAGCCACTGCGGTTGCGGTGACCGGCTCACTGTCGGATTCCGTTTCAGATTCTGCCCCTGCGTCGGTTGAGTCTTCCGCAGCACTACCGGTCTTGCGGAGTTTGGCGTAGTAAGCGGTACGCCGGTCTGCCTTCTCACGACGGCGTGACGTTCCGCCTCCGATCTGCGGGCCTTCCTCGCGACCCACAAGTTGCAAAAGCACGAGATCGGTCCCGTCACCCAAGCGGTGCTTGGAGAGCTTGACGATTCGTGTATACCCGCCGTCGCGGTCTGCGAACAGCGGCGCAATCTTGGTAAGGATGTGCTGCACCAGACGTGGCGCTTTGCGCACTTCGCCGTAGCGATTGAACTCGATATCGCTCTGATCGGGAAGGTCGAAATACGGGTTGTCCTTTCGGGCATCCGGGACACTGGGATCAGCGACCCAGGAATGAATGGCTCGATCGTTGAGCTTGGCTTCGATGCGACGACGAGCGCTGAACGTCCCTTTCTTGGCGATGGTGATGATCTTCTCGACGAACGGCTGCACCGCCTGGGCCTTGGGCAACGTTGTCTCGATCTGCCCGTGCTCGAACAGACCCGCCGCAAGGTTGCGGAGCATCGCCCGGCGATGTTCGCCGTCACGGGTCAGATGTTTTCCGAAGACACGGTGACGCATGGGACACTCTCCTGGTCGGAGCCCGGCGGTCTTCCGACCGCGGGGACGTCAGACATTCGTTTGCTGCTCGAACCCTTCCGGCAGGGAAATACCAAGGCTCAGCCCAAGTTCATCGAGCTTACGCTTGACCTCGCGCAATGACGTCTTACCGAAACTGCGCACAGTGAGCAGCTCGCCTTCATCCTTGCGCACCAACTCACCGACAGTTTGAAGTTCCGCTGACTCGAGGCAGTTGCTGGCACGGACGGACAAATCGAGATCGGCGAGCGACATGTTGAGCTTACGAATCAACTCCTCGTCAACATTGCCGGCTGCATTGGCATCGATCGAAACCCGTTCGGCGCCCAACTCGAAGTATTGCACGAATGGATTCAGGTGCTTGCGCAGAATCTTGGCAGCCTCAACCAGCGCCAACTCCGGTACGATCGTCTCATCCGTCCAAATATCCATCGTGAGCCGGTCGTAGTTCGTCTTCTGGCCGATCCGTGTGTCCTCGACTCGGTACCGAACGCGCTGCACCGGACTGAAGATCGCGTCAATCGGAATCAGTCCGATCTCTTGCTCCTCGCGATCGGCATACTGCTCCGACGCCGGCTGATATCCCCGGCCGTTGGCGACCGTCATCGTCGCCTCGAAATCGACCTCGTCGGTAAGCGTGGCAATGATGTGCTCCGGGTTGTGAATCGCGACGGCGGTATCGGCCTCAATGAGGTCGGCCGTCACGTCACCCGGACCGGTCGCCGCCAGCCGCAGCGGTTTAGGCTGATCGCCGTCGAGGCTGATCACGAGCCCTTTCATGTTCAGGACGATGTCCACGACGTCTTGGAGCACTCCGGGAATGCTGGAGAACTCATGATCAACGCCTTGGATCCTGCAATTGATCACGGCCGCTCCTTCGATGCTGGAAAGAAGGATACGGCGCAGGCTGTTGCCCACCGTGGTGCCGAGGCCCCGCTCGAACGGTTCGATCATGAAACGCCCAAACGTATCAGTCGCTGAATTGTCATCGATCAGGACTCGAGCCGGAAGCTCCAGTCCTCTCCATCGAACGTGCATAATTTGATTCCCTAACTCAGCAGTATCCTGAACTCCAGGAACCCGCGCGGTATCGGATATTGACTCAGTCCTGCTGATCGACCGGGCCGATCCTTCTTTCGCACGGGAGAAACGATCGTTGGTTGTTGGTTATTAGTTGTTAGTTATTAGTTAATGCCATGATGCCTTCTTCCTACACACGCCTTCGTTTCCGTGGACGACAGCCGTTGTGAGGAATCGGCGTGTGATCTTCGACGGCGGAGATCGCCAGCCCATTGGCCTTGAGCGAGGTGACCGCCGGCTCACGACCCGAGCCCGGCCCGGTCACGTGTACCTCAATCTCCCGCATTCCCATCCGTTTCGCCTTGACGGCGACCTTCTCGGCCGCCCGGCTGGCCGCAAACGGCGTCGCCTTGCGAGCGCCTTTGAATCCCACGGTGCCGGCGGAGTCCCAACACAACGTCTCGCCGTTCACGTCGGTGATCGTGATCATCGTGTTGTTGAACGTCGCTTTGATGTGGGCGATGCCCTTGATGACGTTCCGCCGGATTTTCTTTTTCTTGGCCATCGACTGAGAACCTCTTTCGTTGCACGTGGCGCCCGAACTGATTCGGAAGGCGCCTCCCGATCTATCCAGTGCCGGGCTTAGTGGCCCTTCACGCCCTTCTTCCCAGCGACCGTCTTCTTGCGCCCCTTGCGGGTACGGGCGTTGCATTTGGTGCGCTGACCCCGCACGGGCAATCCGCGCCGGTGCCGGTCCCCACGATAACAGCGAATGTCTTTGAGCCTTTGAATATGCTGTTGAACTTGCCTTCGCAGCGAGCCCTCGACGATGTACGCGC
Organism: uncultured bacterium; assembly: GCA_965369945.1. Taxonomy (GTDB): domain Bacteria; phylum Planctomycetota; class Phycisphaerae; order Phycisphaerales; family SM1A02; genus JADFNO01. The sequence continues at coordinate 4,160 of CBDUST010000068.1, forward strand.
CGTCGATCACCGTGGCGATCTGCGACACCTCTTGGTCGGTCAGCTCGTTGGCTCGCTTGTCGCCCTCGATCTCCGCTTCAGACAGAATTACATCAGCCGCCTTGGGGCCGATGCCGTGGATGTACCGCAGCGCGTAGCGGATCTTCTTCTTTTCGGGAAGGTCTATACCAGCGATACGCGGCACGGCTCAGCTCCCAATCGGTAAACGGCGGTCGAACCAGACGTCGCGCCGTTCTTCCCCAGAGGTAGCAAGCCTAAGGGGATTACTGTTTCCTATCCCTGCCTCTGCTTGAGGCGAGGGTTCTTCTTGTTGATGACGTACCGTTTGCCTTTTCGAATAACGATCTGGCAGTCCTTGGTGCGTCGCCTAATGCTACTTTGAACTTTCATATCTCAATACACTTCCAGTCTTCGGAGGTCGGTCAACCTAAATCAGTGGCGATACGTGATCCGTCCTTTGGTCATGTCGTATGCACTAAGCTCCACCGTCACTCTGTCGCCGGGCAAGATGCGGATGAAGAACTTACGCATCCTGCCGCTCACGTAGGCGAGAATCTCGTGTTCATTTTCGAGTTTCACCTTGAACCGAGCGTCGGGCAGCGCCTCAGTTACTTCGCCCTCCAGAGTGATCTTTTCCTCTTTGGCCATAGGCTTGCTCGTTGCTGCGTTCCATTCCTTTCAGCGCCTCCGATCACCCTCAACTCCACGGGCTGCCGTGGACAAATCCTGCCTCTGTTCGTGGAGGCGTCGAATACCCCAACTCGATCTCCAATCGGCTGAGGACACAACCACCGTCCTTGAACGACCCGCCCGCCGAAGAGTCCCGCCTTGGCCGATTCACACACCTGCCTCGCGATGGCGAACCGGGAAGTATAACGGCCGGGCAGGCGTTCTCAACTCCGGCCTGATTTGGTCTGGCTGGACCGGACCGAGCCGGAGTTGGTCAGGCACGCCGGGGGCCGCGGAGTCTGGTCGCTCGGCCGTGCTCGCCCCCCTTCAGGAAGCCCGGGTAATTCCTCATGAGTAGATTGGCCTCGACACGCTGCAAGAGGTCCAGCCCCACGCTGACGACGATGAGAAGGCCCGTCCCGCCAAGAAAGCTGGCGACCATGAAGTCGATTTCCATATACCGGGTCACAATTGACGGTATCACGGCAATAATCGCCAGGAAGCCCGCCCCAACGTAGGTAACCCGCTCCATGACCGTCTCAAGGTACTCAGCGGTGCGAGGCCCGGGCCGAAGCCCCGGTATAAAGCTGCCATGATCCCGTAGCTGTTTGGCCATATCCTCCGGCGAGAAAACCACCGTGGTCCAAAAATAGCTGAAGAAGTAGATCATGATGATCTGAACGACCACATACGGATAGACCCCGATGTCGAAGCTGTTGGCCAAGAACCTTGTCGTCGGCCCCCACCAGCTCCACCAACTATCCGGGTCGATGTTGATCGCCTGCTGATTCATCCATCCGAAGATCGCCGAGGGAAAGATCATCAAAGAGCTGGCAAAGATGATGGGCATGACACCGGCATGATTCACACGCAAGGGCAGGTAGTGGCGCTGCCCGCCGAAGACCTTCCGTCCGCGCGTGTGCTTGGCCTGTTGAATGGGTATCCGACGCTGAGCGACGGTGATCAGGATCGCACCGGCGACCACGAATATGAACGCCGCGATCAGGAAAATCAATCCTAATAGACCGATGCCCCCGGTCTGATCCTGCTGGGAGATGTTCAGATTGTCCTTGATCCAAATCACGGCGTTCGGCATGCGCGAGATGATGCCGGCCGTGAGAATCATCGACACGCCGTTGCCGATGCCGTACTTGTCGATCTGCTCGCCGAGCCACATCAAGAAGAGGCTACCGGCGGTCAGGCCTGTGATTCCCGCCAAGTAATACAAGGCGATGTTGGGCGTAACGGTGAACGCGGGGACCACGAGCCCTTGGGCCAGGAGGAGCTTCAGCCACATCACCGCTTGAATGAAGCACAGGCCTACGGTCGTATATCGGGTCCACTCGGTGATCTTTTGCTGTCCCGACGCCCCTTCTTTCTTGAGTTCCTGCAAGCGCGGCACGGCCGTCTGGAGCAACTGAAAAATGATCGCTGCAGTGATATAGGGCATGATGCCCAATCCGAAGATCGTCGATTGGCTCAACGATCCACCGGAAAAAATCGAGGCGTACTGAAGGACCCTTCCCCAGCCGGTCCCGCCTTCGACCGCGAGCGCTGCAGCCTCTGCGATCTTCTGTTCATCGACGCCGGGCAGTGGGATCCAGAACCCGACCCGATAGATCACCAGCATGCCCAGCGTGAAGAACACGCGGTTGCGGAGATCGGGAATTCGGAAGATGTTGAAGAATGCCTGGAGCATCCGTGTCTCGGGCCGGCTACGCGATCCGGCTATTTCGTCTTCTTGGTATCGCTGGTCTTGGTATTGCTGGCGGCGGTAGAGCGCCTCCACTTCTTTAGGGGAATCTCAACGACAGTTCCACCCGCGGCCTCAATCTTCGCCCGCGCTGATGCGGAGAACTTCGCCGCCGTGACCGTCAGCTTCTTGGTCAGCTCCCCTTCACCGAGGATCTTGAGCGGCAGCTTGGGATCGCGGACCGCGCCGCGCTCGGATAGGCTCTTCGTATCCACCTCCGCACCCTTGTCGCAACACCGCTCCAGCGTCTTGACGTTCACCAGAGCGAATAACCGCCGGAACTGAACGTTGGTGAAGCCGCGCTTGGGCATTCGGCGAATCAACGGCATCTGGCCGCCTTCGTAACCCGGTCGTCTTGACCAACCCGCGCGCGATGCAGCGCCCTTATGGCCTCGGCCGCTGGTCTTGCCATGGCCGCTGCCACGTCCACGCCCGATGCGCTTTCGTGCACGGTGACGACCGACCTTCTCAGTGATCTCATGGATCATCATTTTGATGCGAACTCCAACTCACCTAACAACGAAACTGCCCGGAAGATTTCTGGAGACCTCACGTGTCCGAGGCCGGAGGTTGCTCGGGCGCCGAGGCGGGCGGGCTTGCGACCGCAGCCGGCCCCGAATCTGCCGAAGGCGCTATGCCGGCGCTCTCTGCGGCGCGTTTGGCGGCGTCAGCGGCTACTTCACGACGTCGCCCACGACCTCCTCCACCACCACGTCGTCCCCCGCCGCGCGGCTTGCCTTTACCTCGTCCTCTAGATTCTCCAACCACATTCACCGGCGCGGCCGCCTTTTCCCCAGTCCCACCTCCGGTCGGCATGAACACTTTACCTCGCTCGACCGCTTCTTCGACTTCGGTCGTCAGGATCTCGACGCCGCGCAGCGCCGCCACAGTCGACTTGGCTCGAAGTTGATCCAATCCGTTCAGCACGGCTTTGACCAGGTTCTTGGAGTTGTTTGATCCAAACGACTTTGTCAAACAATCTTGCACGCCCACCATTTCAAGTGGCGCGCGGACCGCAGCACCAGCAATCACGCCCGTTCCCGGCGAGGCTGGCAACATTCTTATGACGCAAGCGCCAAATCGCCCCGTCACCGCGTGCGGCAACGTTCGGCCGAAGATCGGATACGAACGCATTTTCCGGCGCGCTTCCTTCTGTGCCTTTTCGATCGCCGGCGGCACTTGGTTGGCTTTGCCATACCCAATACCGACGCGGCCGTTGCGGTCACCCACCACGACCAGCGACGAAAAGCTGAAGCGTCGGCCACCCTTGACCGTCGCTGCGGTTCTAAACACGCCCACCGTACTTGATTCAAGCGCCGCTGATTCGTCGAGTATTTCTGCCATTCGTCTTGCTCACCGATCCGAGACGGCTTGGTGTGTCGTCTCGTCGTTGTCGTTCGTCCTGTGTCATTACTGTTACGTTTAGAACTTCAATCCACCCTCACGGGCAGCCTCGGCTAACGCCTTGACTCGCCCGTGGTAGGCATATCCATTTCGATCGAACACCACTTCCGTGATGCCCGCCTTCTTGGCCTTATCCGCGAGTGCCTTCCCAACGGCCGTCGCTGCGGCGCAGTTGCCGCCGGCGCTACTCTTGCCCTTGGCCTGCGATGTTGAGGCTGCGACTAAGGTCCGACCCGCCAGATCATCGACCACCTGCGCGTAGATGTGATTGAGGCTTCGAAAGACGGTCAGGCGCGGGCGACTGGTCACGCCGAACACGCGCTTGCGAACCCCGGCTTTCCGCCGAAGTCGTCTCACCGTTTTCGATTTGACCCGTTCCATATCACCTGCTCCTGGGCACTGACCCACGCGCCGCTGCGCCTAAGCTCCAAGCACCTTGCCTTGTTTGCGAATGATGATCTCGTCCACGTACTTGATGCCCTTACCGTTGTAGGGCTCCGGCGGTCTGGTCGCACGAATTTGGGCTGCAAACTGGCCCACGGCCTGTTTGTCAGCACCGCTGACCGAGATGAACGACTTCTCCACCACCACTTCCACGCCTTGTGGCACAGGTAGATCAACCGGGTGACAGTAGCCGACGTTCAGTTGGATCGTCTGCCCCATCGACTTTGCATTCCACCCCACGCCGACCACTTCCAACCTCTTGGCGTAGCCTTCTGATACGCCCTTGATCATGCTGGCGATCAACGCTCGGGTCAGTCCCCAATACGCTCGCATCTGTCGCTCACCCATTTGGTCTTGCGGGATCGAGCAGATGATGCGGTTCTCGGCCTCGTTCCACGTCACAGCGACTTCCGGGCGGTGAACCATCGAGAGTTTTCCGCGCGGACCTTCAACCGCCACCTTGCGCGTCTGCGGATCGATCGTCACCTTCACGCCGGATGGAACTTCGACTGGTTGTTTTCCTACTCGAGACATCGTGACTTCTACATTTGGGCGAGAACGCCTCGTGAACAATCAAACTCAGGTAACAACGGCGACGACCTCGCCGCCGATGTTTTCTTCTCGGCAGCGGCGGTCGCTTAGCACGCCCTTGCTCGTGGAGACAATGGCGATGCCCAGCCCCTGTAATGGACGAGGTAGATCGCTGACGCGACTATAGACACGCCGCCCCACCTTGGACACTCGATCAATACTGTTGATGATCTGCTCCCCGCGCGATCCGTACTTCAATTGCAGGCGAAGGATTCCCTGGTGACCGTTGTCGATCACCTCGAAGGACGTGATATAGCCTTCCAAGACAAGCACGTTGGCCACGCCTTGGTTGAGCTTATTATTCAGGCAGTCAACCGTCTTGGCCTGGTTGCGATTCGCGTTGCGAACGCGAGTCAGCATGTCAGCGGTTAGATCTTGTAGCGACATTGTTCACTCCGAAGGAATCCGTGAGCGTCTGCAGGGGCGCACGATCGATGGCAGCTACTGCGCATGTCCGTACCTTGCTTCACCAACTCGCCTTTCGCATTCCGGGAATCATCCCTTGCAGCGCGAGTTCGCGCAAGACGATCCGACTCACGCCGAACTTGCGATAGACACCGCGCGCTCGCCCGGTGATCTGACAGCGGTTGCGCTTCCGCGTTGAGAACTTCGGTTCCTTGTTCATTCGGGCAAAGACTCGTTTGCTAGCCATGTGCTTGGTTCCAGATTCGTAACTCGCAGCAAGTTCGGGCCATCGGTCAACGCATGCCGACCTCCTGCTCGGGTCGAACGAACGGCATGCCGAGTTCGGCGAGCAGGAACTTACTCATTTCGGGGTTGGAGTTTTCAAAGACGATATTGATATTCATTCCGTGGGTGAAGTTGACCTTGGCCATGTTGATTTCCGGCCAAACGGCTTGTTCAACCAGGCCCATCGAGTAGTTGCCGGCCGGGTCGAAGGCCGTGTCCTTCAGCCCACGGAAGTCTCGAATACGAGGAATGGCGAGGTTGATGAGACGATCAAGGAAGTGCCACATTCGATCACCGCGCAACGTCACCATGAACGCAGAGGGTGCTCCGGCGCGCACCTTGAAGTTAGAGACCGACTTCCTTGCTTTGATCATGACCGATCTCTGCCCCGTAATGACGGACAGCGTTTCAGCCACGGCATCACGGACTTCCGGTTTGAGCTTTTGATTCTCCAGAAACCGTCCCACACCACTGTTGAGCACGATCTTGACCACTCGGGGCAATTGATGAACGTTGCGCAGGGAGAACTTCTCCATAGCCGCGGGCCCTATGGTCTCCTTGTAAAGCTTGAGCAATCGTGGAAGTTCTCGTTGCGCAGTCATGGCTTAGGTCCTAGCTGTCCTTCTTTGCCGCGGGTTTCGTTCGGGCCGGCTTCTTGGGCGGTTTGCGGAGCACGTGTAACTCTTTTCCACCCCTAACTGCGATGCGAGACTTCGATCCATCCGCCTTGGATTCGTATCTCACTCGCGTCGGCTTGCCATCCACCACCGGGCTGACGTTGCTCATGTGTATCGGCAGCTCTCGCCGAAGCATTCCACCCTGCGGGTTGGCTTGGGAAGGCTTGAGATGCTTGACACGCATGTTGATCCCCTGCACGACCACGCGGCCGGTCTTCGGTATCACCCGCAACACCTCGCCCGTCGCGCCGCGGTCGTTGCCAGCGGTCACGATCACCGTATCACCTTTAAGGATATGACGGGGCATTTCAGATCACCTCAGACGCTAAAGAAACAATCTTCATGTAGTTCTTCTCGCGCAGCTCCCTGGCCACGGCGCCGAAGATTCGGGTTCCGCGCGGATTTCCATCTTCGTCAATCAACACACACGCATTCGACTCGAAACGAACATAGGAACCATCGATCCGGCGAGTCGGGGTTTTGGTGCGCACAATCACGGCACGCACCTTCTCGCCTGACTTCACATCGGCGTTGGGCAGCGCCTTCTTGATCGTGCACACGATGCGGTCGCCGATGCGGGCGGTACGCCGGGTGCCCCGCCTACGCGCGGTCGATCCGCCCAGCACACCGATGACCAAAACCACTTTGGCTCCGCTGTTGTCTGCTACTTCGAGTCTGGATTCTTTTTGAATCATTCGTATCTCTGCAAGAAGTCTCTACTTGATCTTCGATCTAGGCCACAGACTCCGACCCGACCACTGCCGGCCGAATCACACGGACAACCATCCACGACTTGGTCTTGGATATCCGACGGCATTCGGCAATCTCAACCTGATCGCCCTTCTTCGAGACGTTCTTCTCGTCGTGGACGTGGAGCACCGTCCGGCGCCGGATGAACTTGCCGTACTTCGGGTGCTTGACGGTGAAATGGATCACGACCTTGCGAGTCTTATCCCGAAGATCCGACTCGACGATCCCGACCTTTCGGGGCGAGCGTTCCGGAGGTTTGATTTCTATTTTGTGTAACACGGCTATTCCTACATCTACTTCGACGACGACGCACTGGTCTGCCGGGCGTGTTGCTCCGTCAACAAACGTGCAATGTCCCGACGCGTCTTCTTAAACTGCGAGGTGTCTTCGATCTTCTCCGTCACAGCCTGCGTGCGAAGATCGAACATCCAGCGGCGCAGCCGCTTCACCTCCACGGCTAACTCTTCACTACTCAGCTTGTGAACCTCTTTGGCTTTCATGACTCTCAGTCGGTTGTGAACGAAAACTCAGGATCAATCTTCACTACACCGCCAGTCGCCTCCTTACGAAGCGGCATCGCACCGGCATCTTGTGGGCAATGCGGGAGAATGTCTCCTTAGCGAGCAACTCGGGGACACCGGCGATCTCGTAAAGCATCGTGCCGGGTTTGACTCGGGCGGCCCAATAGGCGGTTTCCGCCTTGCCCTTACCCATGCGCGTCTCCAGCGGCTTCTTGGAGACTGGTTTGTCGGGGAATATCCGAATAAAGATTTTGCCTTCACGGCGCAGGAAATGCTGCGCCGCGATACGCCCAGATTCAATCTGACGAGCCGTGACCCAGCGTGGCTCAAGCGACTGGAGCCCGAAGTCTCCGAAGGCGACGTAATTGCCGCGCGTGGCATTGCCCTTGAGTCGGCCGCGCATTTGCTTTCGGAACTTGATTCTCTTTGGCATACCAGCCATGAAACGAATACCTCACCTGATCGTGATCAACCTCAGTTAGCGTCGGCCACGGGCCCGGGCACGTGCACCGGCCGCCTTGGAGTCAACTTGCTCCTCTTCCTTATCCGTATACATCCCCTTGAACACCCACACCTTGACGCCGATCGCTCCATGCTTCGTGAGGCTATGGACCAGCGCGTAGTCGACATTGGCCTGCAACGTTGAAAGCGGAATGCTCCCGAGGCGAGTGTCAAGTCGTCGTGACATCTCCGATCCGCCCAATCGCCCGGCCAGGAGAATGCGTACACCCTTGGCCCCAGCTTGCATCGCGCCTTCGCACCGTTGCTTGACAAGCCGGCGGAAGTTAGCGCGTTTCTTCAGCTGCTCGGCGACCGCTTCTGCGATCAGCGTGGCATCCGTATCCGGACTCTGAATCTCGATGATTTTGACCGAAACTTTGCGACCCGTCAGGGCCTGAAGATCCTGCGTGAGCTGATCGATTTCCTGTCCCTTGGGTCCAATGACAAGCCCCGGGCGTGCGGTCTTGACGATGATGGTCAGTTCTTCACGGGTGCGCTCGATGTAGATGTCGGACACCGCGGCAAATGGAGGCGTGCGATTCAGACGCCGGTCCACGTACTTGCGAATGCGGAAGTCTTCCACCAACAGCTCCGCGAACAGCGCTTTGGGCGCATACCAGCGAGACTTGTGCCCCTCGGTAATCCCGACTCGGAATCCAAATGGATGGGTCTTTTGTCCCATGGCTTAACTCCTCTGGTCCAACGACAGGTGAAGGTGGCTGGTGCGCTTCCTGATCGGGTGTGCTCGACCCCGGTCCTTGGGGCGCCATCGCTTCATCGTCGGGCCCTCGTCAACTCGCGATTCGCTGATATACAAGCTGGGGACGTCGGCCTCCTGCTCCTCAGCGTTGGCAATCGCGCTCTTGAGCACCGCCTTGAAGTACCATGCCGCCCTCTTCTTAGAGAACTCAAGTGCCGTCATGGCATCGTCGATCCGCTGGCCCCGGATCATCGCCGCGATAAGCCGAGCCTTGCGAGGCGCGATGCGGGCGAAACGATGTATTGCTTGGTAAGCCATGAGCTTTGGGGAGATTCGAGCGCCGTTAGCGACGCATCTTGACCCCCTCCTTCTTATTCGTATGACCTCGGAACATCCGCGTTAGGCTGAACTCGCCCAGCTTGTGTCCGACCATGTCTTCAGTGCAAAAGACGTCGATAAAGTGTCGGCCGTTGTGAACCTGGAAAGTATGCCCGACAAACTCCGGGACGATGGTGCAGGAGCGGGCCCAGGTCTTGATGGGGATGCGCCGATTCTGTTCGCTCAGCCTCTGCACCTTGCGGAACAGCTTCTCGTCAACATACGGGCCTTTTTTCAGTGATCGTGACATGGCGATTACTTTCGGAAACTACTCTTCATCAAGACCTCTTCGTGCCTTCGTGCCTTCGTGCCTCTCTTATCCTTACACCTTAAGTTGTCCGTAGCGTCTGGATTTACGGCGACGGAGGATGCGGCTGTCGCTCCACTTGCCGCGCCGTCGGGTTCGTCCGCCCTTGGACTTGGTTCCGGAGGCGCTGGCCGGCTCGCGCCCACCCTTGGATCGTCCCTCGCCGCCGCCCAGGGGATGGCAGGCGTGGTCCATGGCGACGCCGCGAACCTTGGGCTTTCGTCCCAGCCATCGATTTCGCCCCGCCTTACCCAGCTTGACGTGTTGGTGATCCGTGTTGCCCAGCTGGCCGATTGTCGCCCGACATTCCAGCGAAACCTGGCGCAACTCTCCTGAAGGTAAGACCAGCGTCGCCCAACGGCCTTCTTTATTGCTCAATCGAGCACCGGTGCCGGCAGAACGACACATCGATCCACGTTTGCCCGGCTCGAACTCGATGTTGTGGACCGTTAACCCTGTGGGAATGGCCTTCAGCGGCATGCAGTTGCCCGGCTTGGGTTCGATCGCCTCGCGCGAACTGAGCAATATCTCTCCGTCGGTGACGCCGCGCGGAGCAAGGATGTATCGCTTCGTGCCGTTCTCGTATTCCAGCAGGGCAATGTGGCAGGACCGGTTGGGGTCGTACTCAATGCCCACAACCGTCGCCGGAACACCATCGAGATTCCGGCGGAAATCGATCATCCGATACCGGCGTTTGTGTCCGCCGCCTCGACCGTGGACCGTGATCTTGCCCTGGTTGTTCCGGCCACCGTTTCGATTCTTCGGGCGCAGCAGCGACTTCTCCGGCTTGGTCTTGGTGACCTCAATGTGGAGATTCACGGACGCGCCGCGGCGGGCATTGGTCGTTGGTTTGTAGAGTCGAATAGCCATAATTGCGTATCTTCGGCGAAGCCGTCGGGCCTGGCGAGACAGTTAGAACAGCTCGATGCGATCCTCCGCGTGAATCTTGACCACCGCTTGCTTCATTTTCTTGGCCCGCCACTGGCCGAATTTGTTCTTGCGCAGCTGACCCTTGCGATTCTGAGTGGACACACTCAGTACACGCACTTCGTACAGTTCCTCGACGGCCTTTTTGATCTGGGGTTTGGACGCACGCGAATCTACTTCGAACGAATAGCGATTGAACTCGCTGGAGGCGAAGGTCGACTTTTCGGTCACAAGGGGTTTGCGGATGACGGTCGTTGATTCCATCACGCCTCCTCCTTCTTCTTGCCTGCGGTCCCGTCAAGGAAGGCCTGCAGCGACGCTTTGTCAACGACAATAAACCGATGGTTGAGCAACTCAAAGACATTGAGCTGCTCGATCCGGGTCGTATCTACATTTTCCAGGTTGCGAGCGGCCAGGGCCGCGTTTCGGTTGGCCGAATCAAGGGCGATCAGGCACGTGCGGTTCACGCCGACCGCGTCGAGCATCGCCTTGAACTGACTTGTCTTTGGTTGCTTGAACTGAAGCTCGTCAAAGCATTTCACTTCGTTATCAACGAGCTTGGCCAGGAGGGCGTTGCGGTTGGCCAATCGCCTCATTTTCTTGGGCATGCGCTGGCGGAAGTCGACTCGGGTTCGAGTCTTGGCGAAGATCACGCCGCCGCCGCGACGGATGCCGGTGCGACGAGTTCCCATTCGAGCGTTGCCCGTGCCTTTTTGGCGAAAGATCTTGCGCGTCGATCCATCAACCATTCCGCGGCTGCGCGTCTTGGCCGACCCCTGGCGTCGGTTGGCGTGGAACATGACGTAGGCTTGCTTGAGTAGTTGCGGGCGCACCTCGGCGCCAAGCAAGGCCTCGTCAATGGCAAGCGTTTCCACCTGCTTGCCGGTCGTGTTGTACACGGGCAGTTTGATCATCATTCGTACCTGACGGGCCGTCCCGTCTGTCTCGCCTCACCCTCAACAGCATGCCTCAAGCGGCTCACACCGGCGAAGGGTTTCGACTCGGCTCCTTGACCACGGTCTGTCGCGATCGTGCGGTTCCGTTCCACCGCGACGCGGCGGGGACGTCCGCTGACGTCCGGCCTGCACGATCCCCGGCTTTCAGCCGGCGTTCGCGAGCTTGGATTTACTCCTGTACAACCGTTTTGATTCTCGAATGAACAGTAGTCCACGAACCGGTCCCGGGACCGGACCTTTGACCAACAACAGATTCCGCTCTGGATCGATCGCGATGACGTCCAGGGAGCGAATGGTGATGCGATCTCCTCCCATCCGCCCCGCCATTTTCTTGCCTTTCTTGAGCTTCGGACCAGTGCCAAGGTCCGTCGCATGCCCGCCGATTGAGCCGCCAGCGCGGTGACTGCGCTGCGTGCCGTGCGAGGCGCACATCCCCTTGAAGCGATGGCGCTTCATCACGCCCTGGAATCCCTTTCCTTTGCTCACCCCCGTAACGTCAACATACTTCACATCCTCGAAAGTGCTGACGTCAATCGTTTGCCCCAGTTCGTATTCGTCGGCGGCCTTGTCGTCGTCAAGCCGAAGCTCTCGATGCCAACGCTTGGGAGAGGCGCCGGCCTTGTGATCGTGACCGATCAGAGGCTGCGTAGAGCGGCGCGGCTTGACGTCGTCGAACGCCAACTGCACCGCTGCATATTGGTCCGACTCGGTGGTCTTGACCTGAGTGACGGCGCATGGCCCCGCCTCAATCACGGTCACCGGGAGATTGACTCCCTTGTCCGTGAAGTAACGGGTCATTCCGAGTTTTCGCCCAAGCAAGGCTGCGGGCATGATTGGTGCGGCTCCGTCGTACGTTCAGGGGCATGGACCCCATTTTGGCTCAAACAAACGAGCGGCGGCACTGGGCCAACCGCTCGACATTCCATCTACGCTTTGATCTTTAC
>CBDUST010000069.1:0-16265 GCA_965369945.1 uncultured bacterium
ATCGAGCAGTTGCGGGCCACACGGGCCCAGACCGACGAAGCGATCGCGGCCTCGGTTCGGCGTGGCGTCGAGCTCGCCGTGGCTGGCGGAACGGCGTTGGTGGGGGACATCGCCGGCGTTGGCTCGCTCGTTCCCATTGATCAACTGCGAGCCTCGAAGCTCGGCGGCGTCAGCTTCCTGGAGGTCTTTGGGCTCGGCAACCGCCAGGTCGATGCGGTCAGAACCATGAAGGAGGCGGTGCAAAACTGCCCGGCGAACGACAGCGACGTCCAGCTGGGCTTGCAGCCCCATGCGCCATACTCCTGCGGACGAGCCGTGTATGAGGCCGCCGCCCAACTCCCGATCCCCCTAGCCACCCATCTGGCCGAGACGCTGGACGAATTGCAGTTCCTCGATACGGCGACTGGTCCGCTGGCGTCGATGCTCAAGCGATTCGGTGTATGGGACGACTCGATCGTCGGCTGTGGATGCCACGCTGTCGACTTCATCACGGAAGTCCTCGGTGATCGTGCGATCGTCGCCGCTCACCTAAATTATGTGGATAACTGCGATGTTGAGAAACTCGCCAACTCGCCGATCACTGTCGCCTACTGCCCCCGGGCCAGTGCATACTTCGGCCATCCCTGCGCCGGTTACCCTCCTCATCGGTATCGGGACATGTTGGAACTCGGCGTGAACGTAGCCCTAGGCACCGACGGTTTGCCGTGCCTTGATACGCCGGATCGGATCAGCGTTTTGGATGAAATGCGGCTCCTCTATCAGCGAGACTCCGCAGATCCGATCGCGCTCTTGCGTATGGCCACGATGGCCGGCGCCTCGGCGTTAGGTTTTGATCAAGCGTTGTTCACGCTGGCGCCCGGACCGACCGCCGGGTTGCTTTGCGTGGAAACTGACAGCGATGATTCACACGACCCACTCATCCAAGTGCTACGCGGTGATCATGCACCGCAGTGGATCGCCGGTCCGTTCTAGTATTCGCATCCCGAGTCAATCGGGACCTCGCCCGTCCGAGGATCCGGTGGCACGGGCATTCTGCCCGTGCGAGTGCCTATGGAGACCTGCCCGTGTAGATGTCACGCCATGATTCGTCGCACGGGCAGGATGCCCGTGCCACTAGAGTCGCGCCGATCGACCCGTTGGGACCGGCAAATTCATCCCGGCGTTGGAAGACTAGCACACGCAGCCGCTACGTCTTCAGTGAAACTGCTCTAGTATTCACTGATGAATGTAGCGTTGCGCACCAAGACGAAAGAAACTCCACGCTTCACGGCGTTTGCGGATGATCCGATTACGGTCGCTCGTCGACTGTTGGGGCAGCGATTGGTGCGCGTGATCAACCGACAACGACTCGCCGGGACGATTGTGGAAGTCGAGGCCTATCTTGGGGCGGTTGACGCGGCTGCGCACACCTACCAGGGGCGACGGACCAAGCGCAACGAGGCGATGTATCTGCCCGGCGGGCATGCGTATGTTTACTTCACCTACGGCATGCACCATTGCCTCAACGTCGTCTGTGGTAAGGCAGATGAGGGCGTAGCGGTGCTCCTGCGCGCGATCGAGCCGACCGAAGGGCTCGCCCGGATGTACATGAACCGGCCGACGGCCAAGCGCGAAGCTGATCTGTGCTCTGGCCCGGCCAAACTGACTCAAGCTCTGGAGATTGATCGAACCTTGAACGGATCGGATTTGCGCTGTGATAAATCACTTTTTGTCGAGCGCGTTCGACATAGAACGCTGCCGCAGGGCCGAATCGTCCGCACAGCACGAATCGGTGTTGATTATGCCCAGGAATGGGCCGATCGGCCGTTGCGCTTCATTATCAAGGGTAATTCGTGGGTCTCACGCGGCCCCTAGCAACGCCAAGAAGGTTCATTTTTATGTGTTTTCCCCCTGCTCAGGCCGATATGATCAGACCTGCCCAAAGGTGACCGCAATCTGACATGACCAAGCAGCAAGAAATCATCGATTGGCAAGAAATACTCACCACCGCGGGCCCGTATCCGCTCGAGGCGTTTGCTTTCGTCCGCGAGGGGCTCAACTACACTGTTGATAACGTGCATGAAGACCCCGAGGCGCTGACTGAGGTGGATCGGCATATCAGCGGCCAGCAGTTGTGCATCGGTCTTCGCGATTTGGCCATCGACAAGTATGGCCTGCTTGCTCCGATCGTGCTTGAGCATTGGAACGTCAAACGCACAAACGATTTCGGTCGAATCGTCTTTGCGATGATCGACGCCGGGCTGATGACCAAGACCAACGACGATACGATGGACGATTTCCGCGCTGTATACGACTTCGACGAGGCGTTCAGTCACGATACGCTTCTGGCGCGGATCGGCACGAACTGACCTGACCACACATTTCAATCGGTACTAGGGGAGCGTACGGGCCGCGCCGGCTTGCCAGTTGCGCCGGATGCAGTAGGCTCGACGACATGGCGAAGCCTCAAAAAGCCCAGCGCGACAATGCCGATGCCAGCGCTGCCGTGCAGCGGCTTCATCTCTGGCAGATCCAGGCTGTGCGCGACTTGCTGTTTGTGGCCGCTGTGCTTGGAATCGTCTGGGCTGGATATGCGCTACGAGCGGTCACCATACCGTTGCTCGTGGCGCTGTTGTTGGCGTACTTGTTCGAGCCGTTGATCGAGAAGTTGTGTCGGCATCCGAAAATAAAACGACCGCACGCGGTGGCGGGGGTGTTGGCTGCGGGTGGTATCTCCGTGCTTGCGGTTCTGGCCATCGTGCTGCCGTTGATCATCGGACAAACGATGAATTTCGTTCGCGATGTTCGTGAAGGTGAACTTCGCGCTAAGATCGCGCAGCTGGAACCATATGTGCCGGCGGCGTATACGGATCAGTTTCGGACGGTTCTTGATCTGTTACCTGGAGAGGCCGGATCGGTTCCCCCGGTCGGTGATGAACAACTCGATGCAGGTGCGGACGACTCGCAGCAGTCGACGGATCAACCGGATGACCGCGCCAATGCAGGACAGATGACCGATGAACGGCTCGTGCAACTCAAAGATGAATTGCGCGCCGAACTATTGGCGGAACTTGGTCCGGCAGCCGACGATGAATCGACCGCCGACTGGTTGAACATCGCGCGCGGCAGCGCGCAGGCAATCTTTCGCGTGATCGGCGCGATTGTGCAACTCGGCCTCGTCGCCTTCCTCATACCGTTCTACTTTTTCTTCTTCAGTCTGTGGTATCCGGAAGTCGTCAAGTTCGGCCGTCAGCTCGTGCCACAAAAGAATCGCGAGCATACCTTCGAACTTGCAGCAAAGATGGACCGCGTCGTCGCAGGATTCGTACGCGGTCGAATCGTCATCAGCCTCATCATGGGTGTGATGTTGGCAATCGGATGGATGATCTGCGGCGTGCCGTATGCGATCGCGCTCGGCCTGATCGTTGGCGTCTTCTGTGCCGTTCCCTACCTCGGCGTGATTGGCGTGCCCCTGGCGGTCGGTCTGCTCTTCTTCGACACACTCGGGCAACCTGACAAATCAGACCTCTGGTGGCTATGGGTCATCGTCTGGCCGACAGTCGTGTTCACAATCGTGCAGCTCATCGAAGGGTACGTGCTCACACCCATGATTGCCGGCAAAGCCACGAACCTCGATCCGGTCACCATCATCGTCGCCGTACTAGCCGGCGGCTCCGTACTCGGCATCTACGGCATGTTGCTCGCCATCCCCATCGCCGCCTGCGTCAAGATCCTCTGCATGGAAGTGCTCCTACCAAAAATCCGCGCCTGGACCCGCGGCGAAGCAGCGGATCCGTTACCGATAGATTGACGTTACTCCGATCGCTCCGTGACGAGGCGTGCTGGGAAACGAGCTATGCCTCTTGCGATATGAAATTCTGATATGTAGATACCCTAGAAGGCCAGGTATCTAGCCCACTCCATGGCGATCATCATAACGGCGATCACCGACTCGGCAAGAACGGCGACCATGATGAGCAAGCACGTCCGAGTGGATATTCGATTCGATGCCGCAATCGCCAGCGCGATAGACCATGCCAGGCCACCAAGTAGCCACAGCGCAACGAATCCTATCAAGACCTGCTCGTACGCCAGAGTGGCGTAGGCGTAATGCGAGTTCCGATAGAGGACGAAGTTGACGATCGGAAGCACAACTCCATACGCAATGGCAAGGATGCTGAGAACTACCTGCAGCCTCGTCCACCGACGAGTGTTAGCAGTTAGAATTGCCTTCTCAACAGCGAAGCCACACTCCGGACACGCGCCGTCCTGCTGAATACCCCGGAGGTTGTAACGACAACTCGGGCAAACTAGATCGCTCGCCACCTGCCCTTTGTCATCGATTAACACCGATAAAATCTCGGGGTGCTGGTGCATTGCGGCATCCTCAATCAACGACTGCAACCCCACATTCCGGGCAAACCTCATGCTCCGCGTGGCTCAGGTCGTAGCCGCATTTGATGCAGTGGCCGCGCTTGCGGCGGATCATTCGGCGTGCCGTGAACGGGCCAAGTGTCAGCAGCCAAAGAATCGCAGCGTAGAAGAGCGTGTTGATCGCAACGCCAGGCCAGATAGGACGCAATGGCACGACGATCTGATAGCCGGACGCAAGTCCGACATGAATCTCTGATGCAGGTACCACAGGCCACAATCCACTTGTAGGCCCAAACGGCATGAGTAGACACCACCAAGTCTCCAACGCCGGGTACGGCTCGACATCGACATCGTAATCTAGTACAGCAGCGCCATTGAGTACTTCGAAAGGCCAGCCAGCGGCGGAGTACACCACGAAGACATCCGTAGACTCCCCCGGCAAGTTGACACTCGCCAGTATTCGTGGTGGTGGCTCGTCGCTGATCCGGCGGACGCTGTCGTCACGTTCACTCAAAAAATCCAGACAACGCGTCTCCCAACCCACACCACGCCCGTCCACCGATAAGATATCGTCCCAGTGCCACGCAGTCGCGACGGGCTCGTAAAGGCCTGTGGCCGCCGCGAGTGTGTCCGACCAACTATCGCCAGGAAACGGCCGAGCCAGGGCACACCCCCACGCCACGGCAACGTTCACGATCGCGCCGAGGAGGAGGAACACGACGAGTTTGGTAAGACGGCGCTTCACGGCAACATTCTTAGGAAACCAGGGACAGTCACCTATTCCTTGACCATTGACAGCGGTTCGGGTAGGGGTTCGGCATGCCTCGTGTCGGAGAACAGGAAGGCAGAGATATTGGTGACTGTCCCCGGTTTCCCCGAGGTTGATCTCAAACATTCTACCCTTCAGCTTCCCGTCGCCAGCCGCATTCGGGACAGCCCGCAGAGAAGTCACCGCGCAGGTTGTAGCCGCATTTGATGCAGCGGCCGCGCTTGCGGCGGATCATTCGGCGTGCGGTGAACGGGCCGAGCGCGAGCAGCCAAAGAATCGCAGCGTACAAGATCGTGTTGATGGCGAAGCCGGGCCAGATGGGTCGAAGAGGAAGAGCTCTTATATCGTATTGCTGCCGTGGGAGCGCCTTCACAGGAAGCAGGATGCCATGGCGAGCGGCATCGCCCTTCGCTAGCTTGGTTTCCCCAACGATTCTGCCCATCTTGTCCTTCCACACGACGCTGTTTTCTTCCACGACCCCAGTTCGCTCGCCGTGGTTTAGATCCAGCACCGCATAATCATTGGGATCTCCTATTCGTAACCGAATCGTTCGCTCATCTATGCTGCAGCGCAGCGATACAATCGGCCAGCCGCGAGCGTCTTCGATGGGGTAGTAGGTGGGCGCGCGGGGCCGCGGCGGATGGTTCGTGCGACTCCAGCTGGGAACGTGGGCTTTTAGTTCCGCAATTGAATGAATCTGCCCGGGGAATCCTTCGATGGCCCTCTCCAGTTCTTCACGGGGCACGTCCGCTCCCAGCACTTCGCGCCAGTGCGCGAAACCGAGAGGATCGACCCCAAGGGCAACGATTCTGATCGCGCCCGGCTTCTCGTGGTAAGCAACCTGCCATCCGGCGTCTTCGAACGGGATCGGTCCGAGTAGGAAGGTATACCTCTGAGTCCAATGCTCCACATCAATCCAAGCCGCACACCCCCACGCCACAGCGACATTCACGATCGCGCCGAGGAGCAGGAACACGACGAGTTTGGTAAGGCGGCGCTTCACGGCAACATTCTACGCCACATCTTCTCGTCGCCAGCCGCATTCGGGACAACCACCCCCGCCCCCGGAATCCTGGCGGACGGATTCAACGCCTCTTCTTCCGCTGCTTAAATCTGCTCTTCACGCCGACGGTTTTCGTCGAGCCGCGCGCACCGAGCGTCGGCATGTTGGCCATTCCCGGGACCATGTCGCCGCCGCCTTTGGCCATTTCGCGCATTGCTTTGAGTCTTCCGCCCATTCCGCCGCCGGCCATCTGCTTCGTCACCTTCTGCATCATCTCAAATTGCTTGGTGAGCTTGTTGACATCCGCAGCCGTCGATCCCGACCCCTTGGCGATGCGCTTGACGCGTGATTTATTCAACAGCTTGATGTCATCGCGCTCCGCCGGGGTCATCGAGTGAACCATTCCCTCCAAGCGATCGAGCTGTTTGTCATCGATATCAACACCTTTGAGCATCGAGCCCATGCCGGGCAACATGCCAAGAAGCTGCTTCATCGGCCCCATGCGTCGAATGGAGCGCAGCTGCTTGACGAAGTCGTCCATGCTGAGGCGACCCTCGGCCATCTTCGCCGCCATCTTGGCCGCTTCTTCCTCGTCAACTTCCGATTGCGCCTTTTCGACAAGTGATAAGACATCGCCCATGCCCAGGATTCGCCCGGCCATGCGCTCGGCATGAAACTCCTCCAGCGCATCGAACTTCTCGCCGACGCCGACAAACTTGATCGGCGCACCAGTGACCGCCCTCACCGAAAGCGCCGCTCCGCCGCGCGTGTCCGAATCGAACTTCGTGAGAACGACTCCATCCACCGCGAGTCGTTCATGGAACGCCTTGGCAGAGTTCACCGCATCCTGCCCAACCATCGCGTCGACAATCAGATAGATCTGGTGCGGTTGAACGATCCGCTGAATTGACGAGAGTTCACCCATCAGCTCGTCGTCGATGTGAAGGCGCCCGGCTGTATCGAGAATCAACACATCAACCTTGGCTTTGCGCGCCTCGGCTAATGCGCGCTGACACACGCCGACCGCAACACCCGTTGCCGTGCCGTATTCAGCGCACTTATCCGGCTCAGCGTAGAAGTGAACCTTGACGTTGCCCTTGGCGTCCTGATCAACCTGCTCAGTGACGATTCGTAGTTGCTCAACAGCAGCGGGGCGTTGCAGGTCGGCCGCAGCGATCATCACGCTTCGCCCGCGCTTCTTGAGATACGCTGCGAGCTTTGCGCACGTCGTCGTCTTACCGGAGCCTTGAAGGCCGCACATCATCACGACCGTGGGTGGCGGCTCGACCAGCATGATGTGATCAGCCGAAATCTCACCGGGGGGCGTCATCAGCTGAACCAACCGCTCGTGGACGATGCCGATCATCTCATCGCCCGGCTTGAGGCTCTTGGTGACGTCGCGACCCAGCGCCTCCTGCACTACTTCATCACAAAACTGTTTAGCGACCTCCAGGTGGACGTCCGCTTCCAAGAGCGCCGTGCGCACCTCGCTCATCGCTTCGGAGACGTTGTCCTCGGTAATGCGCCCGCGACCAGAGAGGTTGCGGAAGGTCTTGTTGAATCGTTCTGAAAGTGTCTCAAACATTCAAACTTCCTACGAAGCCGGATCTGAGTAGTCTTCGACGAAGGTCCGGGTCGATCAACTGGTCACGATCGTAGCCGCTCCGTACGATTCTTGCCCTGCCAACCCACGGCTTCCGCCGTGGGCTATCGATCGTCATCGCTTCGCTCGCAACCACTTGTGCAGCTTCTGCTTTGTCCACGCATTGACGCACTGCTTGGGCGTGAGCCAGCCGCGCCGGGCCGTCACAATCCCATAGCGCAGAAAATCAAAATGGTCCGGCGTATGAGCATCGGTGTTGATCGCAATCAACGCCCCAGCTTCGACTGCGGCTCGCACATGAACATCCCGCAAATCGAGCCGGAGATAGTTCGCGTTGATCTCCAAAGCCGTATCGTGTTCGATCGCCGCTTCGATCAGCGCGTTGATGTCCGGGTGTAGTCCCTCCCGCTTGTTGATTAGTCGACCCGTCGGATGTCCCAGTACATGCACCAATGGATGGCTGATCGCGGCGACGAGGCGCTTCGTTGCCGCCTTGGCGTCCTGCCGCAACGCCGAGTGTGGTGATGCAACGACGATGTCCAATTCGGCTAGCAGCTTGTCATCATAATCCAGCCGACCGTCCGCGTGGATATCGACCTCTGAACCAGACAGGATCGTAATGCCCTCGATGCGATCGTTCGCTTCGTGAACCGCGTCGATATGTTCACGCAATCGCTTGGGTGACAGTCCATTTGCTTGAATGCTCGATTTGGAATGATCAGTCACCGCAACCGTATGAAAACCGCGCCTCTTAGCCTCGGCAACAAGTTCATCGATCGTCATCTTTCCATCAGAGGCAATCGTATGGGCGTGCAGCTCGGCTTTGATGTCGTCAAGCTCAATCAGCTTGGGCGTGGCAGCAACATCCATCTCACCACGATCTTCACGAACTTCCGGAGGCACCCAAACCAGATCGAGTGCTGCGTAAATCTCTTTTTCCGTTTTCGCAGCAACCGGCTTCACGCCGCGCTTCTGCGGAGGTTCATCGTGTTCGCCATCGTCCGGGAACAGGCCGTATTCGTTGAGCCGAAGCCCCTTCTTGATCGCCCGCTCACGCAGAACCACGTTGTGCTGCTTGGAGCCTGTGAAGTACATCGAAGCAGCGCCGAACGACTGCTTCTCGATCACACGCAGATCAACCTGCACGCCACTATCGAGTCGAACTGAACTCTTCGTTTCACCGGCGGCGAGAATCTTCTGGACGCCGGGCATCTCACGAAACGCCGTGCTGAGCGCCGCGGGATTCGTGCTCGTCGCAAGAATGTCGATATCGCCGATCGTGTCCCGGCCACGGCGAAGCGAGCCGGCGTACTCCACACGTGTCGCGCCTTTGACTTTGGTCAGATGCGCTACGATCGCCTCGGCCAACGTCAATGCCTCACCCAGGCGGATGCGCTCACTTGATTTCGCGGCGAAGGCGATTGACTCCTTGATGTTCTGAACGGTCTTAGCGCCCATGCGCGGCAACTTCTCTAATTCACCGGAGTTCAGTTTCTTCTTGAGCGTGGCCAAGCTGGTGATGCCAGCCTCTTCCCACATGAGCTTGACGGTCTTGGGCCCGAGGCCGGGAATAGCCATCACATCCAGCAATCCGCGCGGTATCGAATCGAGCAGCTCCTCGTATTCCGTGACTTTGCCCGTCCGAACGTACTCGATGATCTTCTTCGCTGATCCAGCGCCGATTCCATCGATCGCCGTGAGCTTGGTCGGATCTTCGACAAGCTGGGCCACATCCACGACCATGTCCTTGAGAATACGAGCGACGTTGACGTGCGCATTGACGCGAAAGGGGTTGGCGCCGATCAGTTGGAGCACCTTGCTCATCTGGTCAAAGATGTGTGAAAGCTCGGCGTTGGTGGACACGAAAGCAGTCTATACGCTAGAGGAACCTGCGGATATTCATCCGCAGCTATGACGGACGGGCATCGCTCCGTTATGGGGGCGCCACCGACAGCGGAGCGAAGCGGAGTCGTCGGTGCGTTCGGCCGAAACGAAGACACGCACGACTCGCTCGTCTACCGACTCACTCGCTGTGCATGGCACCCGGCTTCGTTATGCCACGTCGCCGAGTCCCAGCGCTTTGCCGTGGGCCTTTAGCACACGCTTCCGAAGCAGCGCATCTCGATCACCAGCGAGTGTGGGATTGTCATCGATCCATGCCCTGGCATCTCGTCGAGCCATTCGCAGCAGATCAATGTCACGCGGGAGTTGAGCCACACGAAACGGAGCCATACCCGACTGTTTTGCACCGAACAATTCGCCCGGCCCGCGAATCTCCAAGTCTTTCTCCGCAATCTCGAAGCCGTCATCCGTGCTCACGATCGCTTCGAGCCTCGCTTTGGCGTCATCAGTGACGGGATCTGCCAGCAGTACACAGAGGCTCGCCCGACTGCCTCGGCCGATCCGCCCGCGAAGTTGATGGAGCTGCGCTAACCCGAAACGATCAGCGTGCTCAATCAGCATCACCGACGCATTGGGCACATCCACGCCGACTTCGATGACCGTCGTCGCTACAAGTGCGTCGATATCGCCCGAACGAAAACGCCGCATCGTTTGTTCGCGCTGCTCTCGATCGACTCGACCGTGCAGCGCCGCGAGTCGCCGCCCTCGGAAGTGGCCCTTCGCCAGATTTTCGAGGTGGGAATGAACATCTTTCAATCCGCGCTCGGACTCATCGACGACTGGAACGACGACGTACGCCTGCCTACCCTGCGCCAGGCGCTTCGCGACGTACGCATATACTTCATCGGACTGCGATGGCGAAACATACTTCGTGATCACAGGTTTGCGCCCCGGCGGCAACCCGCGGATCGTTGATACTTCAAGATCACCAAACAGTGTCAGAGACAACGTGCGGGGAATCGGCGTCGCGGTCATGACCAACGTGTGCGGCGTTGATTCGGCGTCCTCAGACTTCACGCGCAACATCGCCCGCTGATGAACACCAAACCGGTGTTGCTCGTCGATCACGGCGACTGCCAAACTCCGAAAACGCACGGTCTCGGTGAGTAGGGCATGCGTGCCGATGAGAATGTCGATCTCACCGGAGGCCAGCCGAGCGAGAACGTCCTTTCGCTCCGACGTCGTGAGGGAGCCGGTCAGAACTTCGATCGACACGCGAGCACCGCTGAGCATCTCGCTAATGGATGCAAAGTGTTGTTCAGCCAGCAGCTCGGTCGGGGCCATCATTGCCGCCTGATGACCCGACGCGACGGCCATGAGCATTGCATACAGCGCCACAACCGTCTTGCCCGCACCAACATCCCCTTGCAGCAATCGATTCATCGGGGTGGGTCGTTTCAAGTCGGACGCGATCTCCTGAACAACACTGCGTTGACTGTCTGTCAATTCAAAGGGAAATCGTGCGGTGATATGTGAATCGATCGCTTCATTGTGTTTCAACGCCGGGGCGCGCAACGTCGCGCACCGATGCCGTCGCTTCAGAAACACTGCCAGTTGCAACAGCAGCAACTCATCGAACGCCAATCGCCTTCGCCCAACACTCGGTTCATCAGCATCCGTCGGCCTATGCACCATACGGTACGCTTCAGCCAAGGTTGGCAACGCCCGTTCATGGCGATACTCGACATGCAGATGATCCTTCAGCTGCGATAACGTAGGCTCGAGCACCGCTTGCACCGCCCGCTCGATCACAGACGACGGCAGATCCTCCGTGCCGGTGTAGATCGGGCGGAACTGTTCACCGCGCGGCTGGTTCGGCTTGTCCGGATCAACCGTCTCATACTTCGGATTGATCATCTCCAAGTAATCGCCATGCCGCTTGACCTTACCCGTTAGACGAAGCTCCATTCCCGGGTGGAGCTTGCCTCGCAACCACGGCGTGTTGAACCAAGTCAGCTTGATCGTTCCCGTGCCATCCTCGAGCGTTGCTTCGATTCGTGGGCGGCGACCCCGCAAGTTGCGCACAGCCGCAATCTCACCGCGGACTGCAATGTTGGCCTCCGTACCGTGAACAGGCGATACCAGATCCGACGCCTGTGCGATGGATTGCTCGGGAAGCTCGTGCTCGTACCTCAAGGGCAGATGCAGGATCAGGTCGGCCACACATCGAATTGAGATTTTGCGGTACCGACGCGCGGACGTTTCCCCCACGCCGATGACTTCGGCGATGTTCGTTGTCAAGGCGATGGGCGTCTGCGTCGACATCGGGTCCATCCTAGGAGGCCGCTTCACCATATCATTATGCGGCCATGGAACGCCTTCCA
The DNA here is from genome assembly GCA_965369945.1 of uncultured bacterium. Taxonomy (GTDB): domain Bacteria; phylum Planctomycetota; class Phycisphaerae; order Phycisphaerales; family SM1A02; genus JADFNO01. The sequence continues at coordinate 11,955 of CBDUST010000069.1, forward strand.
TTTGATCCCAAGCGGGCCGTTGGTCCGGAGCGGCCCGGTTCCCCGGCACGGCGCGAGGCACGAGATCGCCGCCTCCAGGAAGCAGAGCACCTTACGGTCAGCCAGCTCGCCGAGCTGATCAAGACGACACTTGAGCAGCGGGTGCCTTCGCCGCTTCGTGTGATTGGCGAAGTGAGCAATCTCAGCCGGCCCAATCATTGGTACTTCTCGCTCAAAGATGACAAGGCCGTGGTCAACTGCGTGGCGTGGGCGTCGGCTGTAAAGAAGATCAAGTTCGTACCGGCCGAGGGCGATGAAGTCGTCGCGACCGGCCATATCAGTCACTACGGACCGCAAGGTCGTACGCAGCTGTATGTCAGCGCATTGAAGCCTGTCGGCGCAGGCGCGCTCGATCTTATGTTCCGCAAGATGTGCGATGAACTTCGCAAGCTCGGGTACTTCCACGAATCGCGCAAGAAGCCGCTACCCGTCCTGCCCCGAAGGATCGCGGTGGTCACGTCCCAAAGCAGCGCTGCCTGGCAGGATGTCATCGCCACGGCTGCGCAGCGATGCAAGGCGATCGGGTTACTTATCGCTGATGTTCGCGTGCAAGGGGAAGGCGCCGCTGAGCAAGTCGCCGCAGCAATCCGACAAATTGACGCGAACCGTGAAACGCTCGGCGTCGATGCGATACTCGTGACACGTGGTGGGGGATCAGCTGAGGATCTATGGACATTCAATGAGCGCGTGGTTGCCGACGCTGTCTTTGCGTGTCAATTGCCAATCGTTGCCGCCATCGGTCATGAGTCGGACACTTCGGTAATCGAGCTCGTTGCTGACGTTCGGGCGGCTACACCAACACAAGCTGTGATGAGACTGGTTCCAGCCACGTCGCAATTGATGGAACAGATCAACCACATGGATCACCGTCTCACATCGCTCGTCAGACGACTGGTCGAACATCAGCGCCAGCGACTTGCGATCATCACGCGCGCGACGTTTTTCCGTGATCCCCGCTCATTGGTAACCGAATCAAGGACCGTAATTCAGACTCGGCAGCGCGACCTTCTCCGGGTCGTGGGCGCGCGGGTCGCTCGTGAGCAGGCACGACTGGAGCGATTGTCCGGGAGGCTGCGGCAGCTTCGACCCCAGGCATTGGCCTCGCGACGCCGGCAGGGGCTGGCTGTACTTGACGATCGCCTGCGGCGGGCGCTTCACCGACGTGTTGACCAACGTCAACTACTAGATAGACACCGACGGCGGCTCGCACAGGTCGTCCGCAACAATGCCCATCGGGTTGCCGAGGGCCTGAATAGCCTGAGCCGGCAACTGGCAGGTCTCGGTCCGGACGGTGTATTGGCTCGTGGCTTTTCATACACGACCACCGCCCGAGGCCAACTGATTCGATCTGCACGGGACGTACGCCCAGGACAACACGTCGTGACCCGCATGATCGACGGGGCGTTCGGCTCGACCGTCCATGGACCCAAAGGCAAACCCAATGAACCCGCGGTGGTCGAGCAAATGGACCTGTTCGGCCGATCGGAGTAGATTCACCACTCATGCCCGCCAAGAAGACATCCCCCAAGACGCGTCCGGACCCGAAGCAGATGAGCTTCGAGAAAGCGGTCCAGGAGTTGGAGTCGATCATCGAGCGGATCGAACAGGGTGAGGTCGGACTGGAGGCAAGCCTCGATGAATACCGCCGCGGCGACACGCTGATCAAGCGCTGCCGCGATATTCTCGATGTGGCCGAGCAACAGATTGAGAAGTTGACGCAAGAGGAATAGACGGAGCGCCGAACTGTTGTCGGCCCCGATCAACGTGCCCCCATGCCCCTTTGGATCTACCTACACGTCCCGATCGCATTCTTCGTCTTCGCATTCGGGGCGATCGTTGGCAGCTTCATCAACGTCGTGATCTATCGGATGCCGGCAGGTATGAGTGTCATCGCACCGCCGAGCCGCTGCCCCACCTGCGGCGCGCGACTGTCGTGGCGCGAAAACTTGCCGATCATCGGTTGGTTGCTGGTACGCGGTCATTGTAAGCACTGCCAGGTTCGCATCAGCCCGCAGTACGTGCTAATCGAGTTGACCGTGGCGTTGCTGTTTCTCGGTCTGTATGTGGCGTATTTCGTTGCTGGGCCGAGCGTCGGCTGGTGGGGACAAGTCGGCGGCGACTGGTTCTATTACGTGAAGTGGTATCGCGCGTGGCCTATGTTTATCGCGCACCTCTTTCTGATCGCCAGTCTGGTGGCGATGACCATTATCGATGCCCGCACCTTCACGATCCCCATCCAGATTCCCCTGGTCGTGATCTTCGTAGGCTTTGCCGCGGCGCTGATCCAACCGTTCCTGCCTGTCGCATTCGCCGCTCGCACTCTCTGGCCGATCGTCGTCACCGATTGGCAGTGGTTCGCGGTCGCGCTGGGTGGGATGCTTGGGGTCATCTTCTCGACCTTGCTACTGAGGCTCGGCGTCCTGCGCTACAGCTTCGCTGACTACGATCAATACGCCAAAGAGGGCGAGCTCATCGCCGACTATCCCCACGCACGACGCGAGATGGGCGTGGAACTGGTGTTTCTCACGCCATGCATAATCGGGATGATCGGCGGCTACCTGATCGGCGCCCGGCTGGGGTCGAGCCCGCCGCCGGTGGTCATCCAGTCGTTGGGCGGAGCGGCGTTGGGCTATCTGATGGGCGGGGGCATCATCTGGGGTATTCGTATTGTTTTTTCGCTCCTGTTCGGCAAGGAGGCGATGGGGCTGGGCGATGTACACGTTCTCGCGGCGGTGGGGACCGTTTTGGGCTGGGTTGATCCGATCTGGATCTTCTTCCTGGCACCGTTTTCTGGCCTGCTCTGGGTGGTTCTGTCGATTGGACTATCGGCGATGCTGAAGCGCGGGCGGCGCGAGCTACCGTTCGGCCCGCACCTGGCAGCCGCCGTGCTCGTCGTGATCGTGTGTCGGCCTGTCGTGATTTGGGGCCAGACCACATATTTGGCGGGTCTGGGGTTGCCCCAGCCCGGGCTGATTCAGCCGGGACCGTAGCATTGGAATCTGAAACGGAGTTCATTTCTCGCTCCAATCGATAGAAGTTTGGCGGAGCCAGACCAAAATAAGGGATGTATGCGATGCGTCTTTCAAGGATGAAACTGTTCGCCGTGCTCGGGGCGGTCGTATTGCTCAGTGGTTGCACGGCTGATCTGACAGAGCAAAACGCCTTGCTGACTGAGGAGAACGAAAACCTTCGTTCGCAGCTTACCAGCCGTAACTCCGCGCTCACCGATGCGCAGCAGGACCTTCGCGAGCGACAATCGCAGGTCGCCCAACTGCGGCGTGAACTGGACGATGCACAACGATCCGGACGATCCAACACACGAATGACCGGGTTCGAGAATATCCCCGGGGTTAGTGCTGCCTACAGCAACGGCGAGATTACCGTTACCGTCCAAAGCGACGTGCTGTTTGACTCGGGCAAGACTTCGCTGAAGAACGCCGCCAAGCAATCGCTCCAGACCGTCGCATCGGTTCTCAATTCCAGCTATTCCGGTCGGCCGGTGCGCATCGAAGGCTACACCGATACCGATCCAATCAGGAAGAGCGGCCACAAGAGCAACCATCACCTTGGGTTTGAGCGCGCCTACTCGGTGCGAAAATTCTTGATCTCCAAGAATGTAGACGCCAGCCGAGTCGCGCTGGCCAGCTACGGACCGGATAAACCCAGGGGCTCCAAAGCTCAGAGTCGGCGCGTCGAGATTGTCGTCGTCGCCGAATGATCGCTGCAATACGATCTCGGTCACAACTCGAAGTGAACCAGACGGCACTGATCTGAGCGGAGGTAGATCAGTGCCGTTTTTTTTCTTTTTTGCATCGAATTCGTCGTCAAACAATGCAATTCTGTGCGCGCCGATTTCTGAATAGGGTTTAGTTTGTGCGCGCCAGTATTGCCGCGCCGAACCGCAAAGTTCCTTGACAGCCCTGCGAGGCGTGATTTGGCGGTTTGTTTGTGATTTTGTCAGATCCATGGGCATATCCGTTTTCGATACAAAAAACCGGCCTTCCCTCTAAGGGCAAACGGCAACAAGAGCGCGCGCCAGGGTTGCCGTTTTGCCGAATTCACCCCGGGCATGCCCGGGGCTATGTGGGGGTGATCCAGTCGAATGGCGCAGCCGGTCGTTGCCGGCGTAGATTGTGGTCTTGGATGTACTGGATCACGATGGGGATCACGGATTCATCGAAGATAAACACTTTCCAGTATCCAGCCGTCCAGATTCGTGACCGGCCAGCATTGGCCGCTTGTTTTAGGAGTACGCTGCTCGTCCGACTCTTG
>CBDUST010000070.1:0-16257 GCA_965369945.1 uncultured bacterium
CTTTGGCATGTTCAAGAACCTCGGCGGGAATGATCGAGTCGATCAACTCAAATTCGCCGCCGATGAGGGTTTCAGAGCGTGGGAAGATAACGGCATGTCCGGCCGCTCCACCTCCGAGCAAGAGCGCATCGGAAAGGCCATGGACGAACTGGGCATGACGATGGGTGTGTTCGTCGCCCAATCGGAATGGCGTGAGCCGATCTACGCGCGCGGCGGGGCGGAGACTCGAAAGTCGCTCGCCGATCAAATGCGCCAAGCGGTACAAGTCGCTCAGCGCGTCAACGCAACCTGGTGCACGATCGTGCCCGGCCCATATGACAAACGCCTCGCCTGGGACTACCAAACCGCCAATGTCGTCGATTGCCTCAAGTCAATGGCCGAAGTCTGCGAGCCGGCGGGTCTTATCATGGTCCTGGAACCGCTCAACCCCTATCGCGATCACCCGGGGTTATTCCTTACCAAGATTCCCCAAGCGTATCAGATCTGCAAGGCTGTTGACAGCCCTTCGTGCAAGATCCTCGATGACCTCTACCACCAACAAATCACCGAAGGCAATCTAATCCCCAATATCGACCAAGCATGGGAAGAAATCGCCTACTTCCAAGTTGGTGACAACCCGGGTCGAAAAGAGCCCACGACCGGTGAGATCAATTATCAAAACGTCTTCGCGCATATACACCGCAAAGGATTTCTGGGGGTTGTCGGCATGGAGCATGGCAACTCCCGCTCGGGCGCGGATGGTGAGCGAGCCGTGATCGACGCCTACCGCCACTGCGATTCGTTTTAAGGGGAAGCCCGGCCGGCTACGGTGGGTCGAATGTCAACGAACGCCCGCCGCGCCTTCGACACCGCGTGGCCGCGGGGGCTAAACGGCGGTTTCAAGCCTTCAGTATTTTCGCTTTGCGATACTGCTTGCCGAGGACTTGCGCCGCTGGGGCTTTCATCCAATCCTCGAGCACGCCTGTGTACACCTCGCGGAAATCAATACTGAACTTCAGGTCGCCGCCGTCTAGGTCGGTGAGGGAGGGGTGATCGCCTAGCAGACCGGGTCTGACCATATCGCCAACGAAGTACATCGGTGCGGCGGTTCCATGGTCAGTGCCTGCGGATGCGTTTTGCCGCACGCGTCGGCCGAACTCAGAAAACACCATCGTCAAGACCCGCCCCGAATCTCCCTGGGCCTTGAGATTCTTGTAAAAGGCGTTGAGCGCCGAGCCGAACTGGCTCATGAGGCGGATGTGGCGGCCGGCTTGCCCGGCATGTGTGTCAAAACCACCCATCGAGACGTAATACACGCGTGTGCTCATGCCATCGCGGATCATCGAGCCGACGATGCGCAGATGCTGGGCCAGCGTAGAGCCGGGATAACCGACCAGGGACGGTCGGGCGACCGCCGCTCGGATACGTTGGGACGAGACTTGCGCATCGAGCGCGGTCCGCATCAGGAATCCGAGTTGGCTATCGGGATTCACATCTTCGAGCACGCCGCTGCGGTTGATGTCGGTGTAGGGTTGGTCCAGTCCGGCTTGGACATCCTCGCCGAGCCAGCGGAACAACTCTTCGGTTTCGAACGTGACGGGCTTTTGTATACCACCTTGCATGGCCAACGGCGCGTTCCGTCCGATGGCGACGGCACCTTCAGGGACAGGCGTGCCGTTACAAGTGTTGTCGAAGTATTTGCCGATCCAGCCGTAGCCTTTGGCGCTGTGCTCAGCGGTGTGCCAAATGTCCATCGACGTGAAGTGCGAGCGGTTGGGGTTGGGGTAGCCGACGCCTTGAACGATGCAGGCCACACCTTCGTCGTACAGTTCTTTGAATCCGCCGAGATTCGGGTGAAGGCCGATGCCGTTGGAATCGTCGAGCTTCAGCGCGCCGGGTTGCCCAGCACGTCCGCGATCGGGCGCGGGGATCGCAATCGCCGGCCGCGCTCTGTAGTAGTCGTCATTTCCGTACGGGATTACAGTGTTGAGTCCGTCATTACCGCCACCGAGCTGCACCACAACAAGCACACGATCCTCGGGCACGCCCGGCTGACTGGCAAGCATCGATTCCAGCGGGCGCATCATTCCCAAAGCTGAGCGTTGAATAAACAGCGGCGCAGTTGTAGCCATCGACGCAAGCGTCAGGCCTTGTTGCATGAAGAGGCGTCGCGAATACGTGTTATCGTGTTGGTCGGTCATGACACTGGTCCAGGGATAAGGGGTCGGGAGTTAGCCGTTAGCACAATTGGTATTCCGGCATGGCGGTAACGAGGGCGAGCAACTCGATCAGGATTCTCTCATCCAGCTTGCCGCCGCGCGCTTGGACGTGGTTCACCAGCGAGGCAATTCGATCGTCGTGCCCCTTACGTCCAAGGTTGAACCAAACGAGGTACTTCACAGCTTCGGCGACATCAATATCGCGAAGCGGTTTATCAAAATGATCGAGCAGCGGCGCGGCGTCGTATGCAGACTGGTCGACCTGCCAGGGATAAACATCGGGTCGCTGCCCGGTGAGAAGATACACCATGATGTTTTGGCGAACGAACATCGTCGCAGTATTGATCCATGCTCGGCCGCCTTCCCAACCCTTGACCGAGGGTGGGAAGAGGATGCTCTGGCCCATTAGATCGGTCGCGCTCAGCAAAGCGCGCAGGTTGCGCGGCGGCGTTCGCAACGAGCGGATTGATTGCACGACCAACTGGATCGGGCTTTTGATTTGCGAACAGACATTGTCCGGCTCGTAAAAGTGCCGCGACTCGAAGATTGTCCGCAGAACCGGCTTCAGGTCGTAATCTTTGCTGCGAAACAGTTTGGCCAACGCAACAACGAACTTCCGGCCATCTTTCGTCGGGTCGCCCGGCATGTCGTTGACGAAGAACCGATAGAGCTTCCAGCAGATGAACTCGCTGCACACATCGCGTGAGAGAATGATGTCGACGAAGTCGTCGCCGTCCCAGTTTCCGACCTTACCTAGGATTTGCTTGAGGCTATCGTCATGCAGGCGTTGATACTGCCGTGAGCCGTGGCGGATGAATTCGTCGTCGTTATAGGTATAACCAGTGAGCGCCCTCGCGCCTTCTTTGATATCGTTTTCGGTGTACTCGTTGCCTTCACCCAGGGTAAACAGCTCCATCAACTCGCGAGCGAGGTTCTCGTTGGGCGACTGTTTGCGATTTCGATTGTTATCCAGATAGCGGATCATCGCTGGGTCGCGGATGATCGCATGCGTCAATCGGCGGAAGTTCCCGGTCGCGTGGTATCGAAGCAGCTGATTCTGTTGAAACATGTGGTAGCTGTCTTCGATGGCGCGATACCCGGTGGCGAAATGCCCGTGCCAAAAGAGCGTCATCTTCTCCTGAAGCGGTCGGGGCGTTTCGATCATGCGCTTCAGCCACCAGCGTTGAACTTCGGCGATCTGGCGCCGATCGGCGCCCTGTCGGCGCTGGCGCTCTCGGCGATACCGTTCGAGGGTTGCCTCATTGCCGTTTTGTCGTGCGTTGCGTTGCTCCATGCGCTGTTCGGCGGTGAGTGGGCGCATGATGTTGGCGTCGAACTGATCTGCGTCAACAGGTTCGGTTTCGATTTCGTCGTAATCGATGATGTAGTTGATGGCCGCGTCCAGACCCATGTTGGCGAGCGCTCGCACCTGACTCGGTGTGCCGCCGAACCCAGCTCGATTCAGCAAGTGCTGGGCCTGCCAGTAATCAAACTCGCCTTTGTTTAGTGGCCGCAGAATCTTCGCTGCCATGGATCACTCCCGGCGCCGATCGCCACCCGCAATGATACACAACCACGGGGGCGAAGTATCGTCTTGTTATACGCAATGAAAGCGATTGGTATCCCCAGCGGTTATGTTCTGTCTGACGAATAGCGGGACGGGCATCTTGCCCGTCTGTAAGAGTGAAGACGACGGGCTGGAAGCCCGTTCCACGAAGAGTGCAGCGCACTCTCTTGATCCATCAGACAGAACCTAGTGCTGGTGATCCAAATCTCGCCGCAATCGTCGTTTCAGACGAAGTGCGTTGCCGATGACGGTGACGTCGCTGGCACCCATGGCGGCGGCGGCGATCAGCGGGCCGTATGGTCCAAGCAGACCCAACGCCGCGGCAGGTATCGCCGCAGTGTTGTAAAGGAAGGCAAAGAAGAGGTTCTGCTTGATCGTCGTAAGCGTTCGGCGGGCCAGGCTGATCGTTTCAGGCACAGCCAAGACGTGCTCACCGGGAATGACGATGTCGGCTGATTCAATGGCGATCGTCGTTCCGGAGGCAAGGGCGATGCCAAGGTCGGCCCCAGCCAACGCCGCGGCATCGTTGATTCCGTCACCGACCATGGCCGAACCGGGCGGGAGGTTGGCGACGAGGCTGGCCTTAGTTTGGGGGGTTGCTTCGGCCTCGATCTCCTGTGGCGAGAAGCCCAGTTCACGACCGATCGACTCAGCGACAGCGCGGCGATCACCCGACAACATCCGCACCGATAGGCCCATCGCTCGAAGTTGGTCCACGGCGGTTCGGGCGTCGGGCCGAATCTCGTCCGTGACAAGTAGCGTACCGATGCGCTTGTCATCCACAATAACTTGACAGGTGGTTTGGTCGTCACGTGTGATTTGGACGAGCCGATCATCAACAATGCCTCGTACGCCTATCCCCGGGAGTGCCTTGAAGTCGGTGACTTGGGGGAGGGAGACGTCACGCTCTCTTGCAGCTGCGACGATCGCTCGGGCGATGGGGTGTTCACTTGGCGCTTCAACTGCCGCGGCGAGTCGCAATACCTCGTCCTCAGTGTAGGATCGATCCTCTACTTCAATGTGCTGGGTGGTCGGTCGGCCTGTCGTAAGGGTGCCGGTCTTATCGAAAATGACCAGTTGCGATCGCGCGGCCCGCTCAAGCGCTTCTGCCGATTTTATAAGTATGCCATGCCGAGACGCAGCGCCAGCGCCGACCATGACGGCCATCGGTGTTGCCAGACCCAACGCACAGGGGCATGAGATGATGAGAACTGTTACTGCGGCGATGATCCCGGTTGTGAAATGAGTGATATCACCGGAAAGGAGACTGACCAAAGACCAGCCGGCGACCGTCGCGACGGCGATCAGCAGAACGACTGGAACGAAGACGGCGCAGACTCGATCCGCCAGCCGCTGTATGCCGGCCTTACTTGATTGGGCGCGTTGTACCAATTCGGCAATTCGCGCGATCGTCGTGTGGTGTCCATCCACTGTCGCCTTGACGACCAAGCGACCGGTGGTATTGACCGAGCCGGCGACGACCGGGTCGCCCTGGGTTCTGGTCACAGGAATTGATTCTCCCGTGACAACGGATTCGTCTACATCTGATGAGCCGTCAACGACTTCGCCGTCTACCGGAACACGCGCTCCGGGGCGAATGAGCATGCGGTCGCCCGGCTGCACATCGGCGCTGGCGATGAGGCGCGTTTGCCCCTCGTTATCGACAAGCTCAGCTTGCTCAGGCTGAAGCTCCAGGAGTTCTCGCACCGCCGAGCCTGCCTTGGCGGACGCACGCGCTTCGAGCCAGTGGCCCAGGCTGATCAGGCCGAGCAACGCCGCAGATTCGGTGAAGTACAACGGTTGCTCGATTCCTGTACCAGTAAGCTTCATGATGAAGACGACGATCGAAAACACATAAGCCGTCGTGGCGCCGATTGCGATCAACGTATCCATGTTGGTTGTACGGCGTAAAGCAGCTCTGATAGCTGAGCGATAGAAGCCGAAGCCGGCGATTGCCATGACGACCGTAGCACCGATGAAGAAAACGGAGTTGAGCGCAGCGCCATGCCACGTTGCCGGGGCGAGCCAGTGCAACAGCTCCATGGGCGCCCACAGGCCTAGCCCGACGATCGCGCGGAATCGCCACATCGCTTCCTGGCTTCGCTGTCGCACTTCTATCTCGCTGTGCAGCTGAGCAGGGGCTGGTGGTGCCACGATCGGCTCGGCGTCGAACCCCTTATTCCGGACCGCTTCGATGAGCCGTTGCGGTTGGAGGGAGTCGCCCAGCACCGTGGCCATCCCGTTCAAGAGGCTCACACTGGCCGAGGTTACCTGCGGATCAGCTTCGATGGCCCGCTGAACGCTAGCCGCGCAGCTCGCACAGTGCATCCCGGTGACTTTCATCTGCACTTCCTCCACAGGGGCCTCTGAGGCAGACTTTTCAGCGGTGACAGGCGACATCAGGCAATCGTAGGCAGCTGGTTCCGTACAACCATTGCGGGTATCGAACCGAGCAGATTCCGACCCGCACTTGTCTGGCCCCCTTCAGCGGACGATACTTATGCAGTCAATCCCATGAAAGCTGACCGGTCCTCAATTCGACCCGCCTCATTTGCCGCCACCGCCACGACGCTGCTGGCGTTGATGGCCATCACCTCGATGACCTCGACGGCCTCATCGCTGATCAACGCACGGGCGGACCTTCACAGCCGTACGACGATGAGCGAGTCGCACATGGTGCGAGCGATGGCTGCGGTGATGGCTGCGGCGGCTCGGGATCTGTTGGTCGGCGATCAACATGTCACGCCGATCATCACGGGAGTGGCTGAGTCGTTGCCCGCGGTCCAGACGCCTGCTACTTTTCTAGGTCGAAGCTGCGATATCGACGCGATCGTCCGATCAGAGACGCTCGACGAGCGACTGTTGGATCTGCCCCCGCCTGTCTGCTGAATCACCCGATGGTGTTGCCCGTGCCGAGTTGTGCAACGTCGTGATCGACGGCCGGGCTCAGATCGAATTCAGCAACTTCAGTTAGACAATATATTTGAGGTGAGTCATGGGTGTTCCTGTCATAGGACCCGCACTGCGCAAAGTCTTCGGCACGCGCAACGAGCGCATGGTCAAACGCTACCTTCGGGTCGTCGATCAAGTTTCAGCTCGTGAAGAGCAGATACGCACGATGACCGATCCGGAATTGCGCGATCAAAAGGCGATCTTCCGGGCACGGCTTGAGGCGGGCGAAAAGTCGAACGACATTCTGCCTGAGGTATTCGCCATCGCGCGGGAAGCCATGGATCGGAACGTGGGAATACGAAACATCTTCAACCCGAAGCATCCCTTCGATGCATCGCAGCTTCCGGATCATGCGCGGACGTTGTACGATCAAGTGAAGGCGCAGATCGAGCAGGCGGAACCGGCCGATCCGAGTGGCGATTATCTCGGTTGCCGCGAGCCGGTGCAACCGTGGCATTTCGTAAACATCCCGCCTGAGCTTTACCAAGCGGTGCGAGAGTTGTACCCCGACTCGAAGCCGCCGTTTCGTGCTCGCCCATTTGATGTGCAGATCATCGGGGCGATGGTGCTCTACGAAGGGCGAATCGCGGAGATGAAGACCGGCGAGGGAAAGACCATCGTCGCACCGTTGGCGTGCTACTTGGCGGCGATCGAGGACAAACAAGTTCACGTCGTTACCGTCAACGACTATCTCGTGCAGCGCGACCGTGATTGGACGTTTCCATTTTTTCGCGCCCTGGGCCTTACGGTCGGCGCGATTCACCCGCAGCACGTCCTTGAAGAGACTGCGAAGAAGATGAGAGATATCGGCGTGGGCGGATTCTCGCAGGCCAACTCGGATGATCCACGGTGGCTGTATCAAGCGGCCATTCAACTGAAGCAGGAAGCGTATCAATGCAACGTGCTCTATGGCACGACAAGCGAATTTGGATTCGACTATCTACGCGACAACATGAAGCTCTCCACCAAGGAACAGGTGCAAAAACACCGCGACTTCGCCATCGTCGATGAAGTTGATTCGACACTCGTCGACGAGGCGCGAACGCCCCTGATCATTTCAGGCTTGGCGCACGATCACTCGCCACGATACGACTTGGCGGACAAACTTGCACGCGATCTGCTTGGCAAACAAAAAGAGTGGAACGCAGCTGATCAAAATGTGCATTCGTGTCTGGTCGAAATATCAGGCCTTGAGGGCGATATTCGCAACGCCCGGGATAAAGTAAAAAGTGCTGCGCTCAAACAGCGACTGGAGGACGGCAAGACTCGGCTTCCGGAGTTGGAAGCTGCGCGCGACCGGCATACGCAATACTACGAAGTCGAACTCGATAAGAAGAAGGCGACGATCACGCATGATGGGATCGCCGAGGCGCAGCGCATTGCTGGTGTTGGATCATTCTACGTGGGGGAGAATATCGATATTCCTCACTTACTCGAGCAGTCGATTCGTGCCCATACCGTCTATCAGCGCGATCGCGACTATGTCGTTGCGCCGGACGACAAGGGCGAGCAGACAATCGTTATCGTTGATCAGAATACCGGGCGAAAGATGATCGGGCGGCAGTGGTCCGATGGATTGCACCAGGCGATCGAGTCCAAGGAGAGCGTTCCTATCAAGCAGGAGACGCAGACCATGGCGACGATCACGATCCAAAACTTCTTCAAGCTCTACGACCGGTTGTCGGGCATGACGGGAACCGCTGACACCGAGGCGACCGAATTTCATGAAATCTACAAGCTGGATGTGATCGTGATACCCACGAATGTGCCGGTGGTTCGTGCGGATAGTAATGATGTAGTATTCTTGGCGACGAAAGACAAATGGTCGGCAATCGTAGATGAGATCAAGGCATTTCACGATGTTGGTCGGCCCATTCTCGTGGGGACGACCAGCGTCGAGAAATCCGAAGATTTGAGCGCGATGTTGACGCGCAAGCACAACGTCAAGCATGAGGTGCTCAACGCCAAACAACATGAACGAGAGGCGGACATCATCGCCGGAGCCGGCGAACTTGGTGCGGTGATGATCGCCACGAACATGGCTGGTCGCGGCACCGACATTGTGCTAGGTAAGTTCACGTCGGCGCAACTGATCGATCATTGGAAACGGCGCGGCATTTGCCCCAAGGGCGTCACCGCCGAAATGCCCCATGAACAGATCGTCGCCGCCGTCTATCGGCAATTGGCAGTCAAAGAACTTGGCCTGAAGAAGGGCGCAGTTCAGGAGATGGCGGACGACGAGATCAAAATGGCTTTGCTTCGTAAATGGGCGATCGATCTTTGTTGGTTGAGCGAATCAAAAGCGGCATCAATGACCGAAGCGCAGCTACTGAAACAACTCGACGACTCGGGCGGATGTCTGTTGCACCGAATCCGTCTGTTCAAGGACATTGAGGAAATTGGCGGGTTGCATGTGATCGGAACGGAACGCCACGAGTCGCGGCGCATCGACAATCAGCTCCGTGGGCGTTGTGGTCGACAGGGTGACCGAGGCTCCAGTCGATTCTTCCTCAGCTTGGAGGATGATTTGATGAAGATGTTTGCGGGCAAGACGACCATGAGCGTCCTGAGCAAACTTGGCATGAAGGAGGGCGATGCCATCGAACATCCCATGTTGACGAAATCCGTCGGCCGGGCCCAGCGCAAAGTCGAAGAACGCAACTTCCTCATTCGCAAGAACATCCTGGAATATGACGAACCGATGGATGTACAGCGCGGCGTCTTCTACGGCATGCGGCAAGACATCCTGGAGGGTCGTGGCGTGAAGGATCTCATTTTCCAGTATATCGACGAGTCGGTTGAGGATGCCGTCTACACCTACCTGGATCGGAATTACGTTTCCAACTGCATCGCCGAATGGGTGCATGAGAAGCTGAATGTGGCGATCGATGGCCAGCGATTGCGCGGCAAGGATCGGGAGGATCTGCATAACCTGATCCGACGGGATGCCAAGGAGGAGGCGAGCAACATTATCCGTGTGACCATCGGGGAATTCATGTCCCCGGATATGGAGCCGGAAGCGTGGGACCTTAAAGGTCTGGCAGATTGGGGCAATGCAAATTTCGAGGCGGGATTGGAGGTTTCACGACTGTCTGAGATGTCGGTCGATGACGTCGTTGAGCAATTGGACAAAGCGGCGGAGCAGCGCATCGACGAGGCGGATTTGGCGCCGCTCGATCAATATCTTGTGCCAGCGTACGCCGAGCGTGAACTTGCGAAATGGGCGGGGAATAAGTTTGGCGGCGACGTGAAAGCTGAGGAGTTTGTCGGTCTTGAGGAACCGGGCGATGCGGTCGAGAAACTCATGGCCGATGCTCGCGCCGCCTACGAGCGCCGAGAGCTGACCTACCCGATCGACTTTGCCTTGGAGATGACCACGGTCGGGATGCAGCACGACCCTCAGCATGCGATCGAACAGTTCTGCACGTGGGTCAAATCGAAATACGAACTGGAATGGGATCCTCAATCACTGCCTTCGACCGATCCTGTGCAACTTCGCGAGTTGTTGATAGCCGAGGCCAAGAAGTGGGACGAATCTAGAATTGCGGAGCGGGCTGATCGTGCGCAGGTCGCTAGCAGCAATCCCGAAGAACTCGATGAATGGTTCGCGACCAACTGCAACGTTCGACTTACCGATGAGGAGCGCAAGCGCGCCCTCGATGATCCCAAGACCGTGGCGGAGGAGAAGATCGCCGCGGTGTTGCGGGCGGAGTTGACGCAATTCGAGCGATGGGTGCTGCTTCAGATCGTCGATCAAGCGTGGAAGGATCACCTCTACACGATGGATCAGGTCAAAGAGGCGATCGGTTTCCGTTCGTTTAGTCAGCGTGATCCGCGCATCGAGTTCAAGCGAGAGGCGGGGCAGTTGTTTGAGACGATGCAGAAATCGATTCACAATAAGGTGACGGACCTGATCTTCAAGGCGAAGCTGTCGCCGGCCGCGCCGAGTGGACCGGTAGCGGCGCCTCGAGGTGCGCCGACGCCGACTGGTCCTGGCAGACCGGGTCGTCGCTCTGCGCAGCCTGCGATTGCTGCTGCGGCTGCCGCTGCAACTGCCGCTGGGACTGCAACGCAGCGCCGCGATCTGGAGTCGGCGAGTCGCGCCGGTACGCCGGGCGGCGGGGCCCGAAAGCGCCAACCGATGCGCCGCAGCGCTCCAGCGATCGGGCGAAACGAACCATGCCCCTGCGGTTCAGGCAAGAAGTACAAACGCTGTTGCGGCCAACGGACGTGAGGCAGAAGGTATCAAGGCATCAAGGCACTAAGGCACTAAGGCATTAGGGCATTAGGGCATTAGGGAGAAGTAGCCGCGGGTGGAAACCCGCGGACGCTAACGATCGTAGTTGCTACGTTCGCTGTACGCTTGCTCGGACGAAATGTGTGAAGCATTTCCATAACACTATCGCTGTGAGCGCGAGCGACGCCAACCAGGCGCGATCGTGGAGGAACGCAAACTCATACAGCGGTAACGCGGCGATGATGACGATCGCAAACGTCGTCACATTGGCCTTGGCAATTGCGAGTGTCTTTCCGGGACCGATGAACAGGAGCACATACGCTGGGAACACCAAGCCGAAGAAAACAAGCAGTCGCAGATACATGTCCCGGCCGATCCCCGGCGCGTCGTCGAAGAAGCGGATGGAATATGACAGTCCTGCTATGAGCAATGCCACGAGCACAACAATGGTGATGTCTGTTCTCGGGCGCTTGGGCGCGGTCTTGGAAATCTCGCGCAAATGCGCCGCGACAGTGAACATGGACTGCGTGAGAATGTGCCCGATGACGAGCGGTGTCAACAACGAGCCGAAGGCATAGGCGCATGTGAAGACGATCATGATCGTAAAACTCAACGCAAAGATTGCAAAGGCGTGCCGACTCGGTGATTCACTTCGCGCGCGATGGAACGTGAGGTCCAGATAGGGGCACAGGACGAAGCCGACCGCAAAGACGGGCGTCAACCAGGCAAGATCCAAAAGCGAGGTTTGCCCGACCCAACTGATCTCGTCCAACGAACCAGTGCCCCATTGCATAAAGGCCGCAAGCGAGAGCGCGAATGTGAGCATCGCCAGGATTGGCCAGACACGCGTTGGCAGACGACTGAGTGCGACCGCCCCGGCCATCACGATCACGGCGAGTAGGAGCCCGAAGTACTCGCCCATTTGCTGCGGCAGGAAATCCGGGACCCGCAAAACGAACGTCGCCGCAACGAAGGGAATGAAGAACATGTGGTACACAACGACGATAAATGAGAACCATCGCATCGCCGAACCGTGCTTGAGCACAAGTTGTTGGCTCGTCGCGCGCTGGAGTACGTAGCCGAACGCAGCGCAGCCAAGCACATTGGGGATCGCAAAGACGAGAAACCCCCACCAGCCGAACTGTCGCAGCATGATGATGGGCAGGTACATGCCGATGCACCATGTCCAACTGCACGCACAGAACAGACCCCATCCGAACGTAGACAGCGCCTTGGGCTGGTTCACTTCTTTTTGTGACGGGCGGCGCGAGCCTGCAGCAGCGATTTCGGCGTGCAGTGGAAGGTCATGACGCATCGTCCCACGCGCACTTCCTTGCCTCGCTTCTTGAGTTGCTGGCGAATCTCGAGTTCCAGATCGATGTTGAACTCACCGTCGGCAGCGATTCGTTTTTGCAGATCCTCAGTCTCGATGATTTCATAGACCGCAGGACCGCGACATGGTCGCAAGAACTTGTATCGCATCTCTTTGCAGACGACGATGTAGTCGCTGCCGCATTCGGCGAACAAATACATGCCGGCCGCGACTTCGGAGTTGCCCAAAAGCGCCGCGCCGGCCATGGCGTTGTACCAGTTGCGATTGATTCGCTTGAACGGCAGCACGGCCGTGAATCGCTTCGTGCCCAATCGCTTCATGGTGATGCCTGAGCGGAACGCGTACGGCAACCAGATCAACGAGCAGATTTTGTGCCAGAAGTTATTCCTGGTGCTGAGTCGGCTGATGAACGCCTCGACCCGCTGCATGTACTTGCGATCCTCTCGCGAAACCCGTGCGAGACCCGGGGCCGAGGCGGAGGACTTGCTGGCGGCTTGATCGAGCTTGGCAGTAGTCACGTAGGGGTCTTCAGATCGAGGGGGCCGGTGTGGAAAGTGACGTGCGGCGGACGTATTAGATAGTTATGCTAGACCACTCACGGGGATTGTGCCAGCGGCGAGAAAGGTGGCCTTTCGGGTCTGGCGGAGGGCCGTTGTGGTCGTTGCCCGGAGGGTGTCCGCGGGCTTAGGTCGTGTCTCCTACTACAGTTACGGCATTCGACGATGAAGAACAGTAGGATCGGCGTGTGCAGCTGGAGCCTGAGGGCAGCCGAGGCATCGGAACTCGTCGATATGCTGCGTCGGATCGACCTTGGATCGTTGCAGCTGGCCCTCAGCCCAATCATCCATCAGCCGACTGTGTGGGGATCGGCGATAGCCGAGCTGCGACGCGCCGGAGTCCAGATCGTCAGTGGGATGATGGCGATGGCCGGCGAGGACTACTCATCACTCGAATCGATCGCCCGCACCGGTGGGGTCCAGCTCGATGAGATGTGGCCGGCCAATCAGAAGCATGCCGAGGCGGCAGCGCTGCTCGCGGCGGATGAAGGGATCGACTTGGTCACCTTCCATGCTGGGTTCATTCCGGAGGATCGTAACGACCCTGAGCGTGGCAAGTTGCTGGACCGGTTACGGATTATCGCTCAAATTTTTGAGAAACGAGAACTTCGACTCGGCTTTGAGACCGGGCAGGAAACAGCCGCGACACTCGACGAAGCGATGGTTGAACTGAGTTGTCCGAACGTCGGCGTGAATTTTGATCCAGCTAACATGATTCTGTACGGGAAGGGTGATCCGGTTGAGGCGCTGCGAGTTCTAGCGCCGCGCGTTGTGCAGATTCATATCAAAGATGCCGTGGCGACGGACACACCCGGCACGTGGGGTACGGAAGTTCCGGTTGGTGAGGGCGCGGTCGATTGGCCGGCGTTCTTTGAAGTAGCGCTCGGCATCGACCCGCCGGTGAACTTCATCATCGAGCGAGAAGCGGGCGAAGATCGTAGCGCCGACATCCTCGCCGCACGGGATTTGATCGACACGTATGTGGGTTCTACGCGAAGTGAAACGCCATCCTCGTGAGGGTTTGTTGATGGATAAATTGATTGGAGTAGCCGTCTGCGTCTTTGGTTTGCTCGTGACGTCAACTATGGCGCAGCCACCGAGCGCTGGCAATGTGTACGAGCATGCTGCCGTCGCGGCGGATCACCGGATCGCGTCTGAAGCTGGGGTTGAGATACTCAAGCTCGGCGGCAACGCGGTAGATGCCGCAGTGGCGACGAGTTTCTGCTTGTCAGTGGTACGTCCGTATTCTTGCGGGATCGGCGGGGGTGGATTCATGCTCATTTATATTCCCGGTGACGATGAACATGAACCGAAGAGCATCGCCATTAGCTATCGCGAAACAGCGGCCGCAGTTGTGGGACCCGATTACTACGTGAAGCTCGACGACCCGCGCGCAAGTCGCGACGGCGTTCATGCTGTAGGCGTTCCCGGCTCAGTGGCCGGTCTGTTATGGGCGCTTGAACATCATGGAACGCTGGATCGGAAGATCATTCTGGCGCCGGCGATTAGAGTTGCCGAGCTTGGTTTCGCCGCCGATGCGGATCATGTCAAATCGGCGAACGATCTGAGACGAAGATTGGCGACCAAGTCCGACCTCTCCGAGTCGAGCACCTATATCTGGCGTCAGCTTTATCACGATGGCGAAATCAAAATCGGCGACAGGATCAGTAATCCTGCACAGGCGCGCGCTTTACGCCTGATCGCTGAGCACGGCGCTGATACGTTCTATCGTGGCGAGATCGCCGATGCGATCGTGCAGACGATGCAAGCGAACGGCGGGCCGATCACCAAAGAAGACTTGGCGTCCTACACGGTTCGCGTGGTCGAGCCGCTGCGCGGAGCATTCCGCGGGCTTGATGTCCTTTCGATGCCGCCGCCCAGCAGTGGGGGGGTTGCGATGCAGCAGATCTTCGGACTGTTAGAGCGACATGCTCAGCAGATCGACGGCGCTTCTCACAACAGCCCGTCGTATGTTCACCTCGTTGTAGAAGCAATGAAGCACGCATTTGCTGACCGAGCCGAGTGGCTGGCAGACGCTGATTTCGTACACGTACCCCTCGAGCGGTTGCTCTCGCCCGAGTACCTTGATCGACGATCGGACTTGATCTCGATGCAGGGGACGAAGTCCCCACAGGCGTACGGCTCGACGACCCCTGGCGTGGAAGACGGTGGAACCAGCCACTTTTCAGTGATCGACGCCAACGGAATGGCCGTCGCTTGCACCGAGACAATCAATCTTTCCTTCGGCTCGCTTGTCGTTGTTCCGGGATTTGGGTTTGCACTGAACAATCAGATGGACGATTTCACAACGATTCCCGGCGAGCCCAACGCTTTCGGTTTGCGGCAATCGGATCGGAATCTTCCCGAGCCGGGCAAGCGCCCCCTAAGCAGTATGTCGCCGACGATTCTTTTGGACGATGGGCGTGTTGTTCTCGTTGCCGGGGCAAGCGGCGGGCCGCGCATCATCACAGCAACGACGCAATGCATTCTGAATTGCGTGCTGTTTGACATGACGCCGAAGCAAGCGGTGAGCGCTGTGCGCTTTCACCACCAGTGGATGCCCAACGTGCTGCAATTGGAATCAGGCTGGCCGGATCCGTCCGTGCCGTCGGCGCTTGAACAACTTGGACACGACTGTTCAGAGTTGGGAAGTGTGGGCGTTGTGCAGCTAATTCGAGTGACCGCGAAGGGCATCAGCGCTGCCAGCGACCCCCGCAAGGGCGGCGCTCCCGCGGGATACTAGGATGCACTTCGTATGGCCGTTGGTCGCTAGGAGGGCGGCGTGATCATGCGCATGTGCCAGATCGAATCAAAGTCAAAACGTCGCCGCTCGTTGCGCGAAAGTACCTCAAGGACGTAGTCATTCAGTAGCGACACCGGTCCCCAGTTGGCGAGGATGGCGACGAGGTCGGATGCGCCGACGGTGTCGTCAAGGTCGAGGTCGGCGATTCGTCAACAGCACGTGTACGGACGGCATTGGGTCAGGGCCCGGTTCGCGAGAGGACTTCTAGTACGTACTCTCCGCTAGAAGGGCCGGTCGTCCAGAAGACCTGGTCAACGCAATCCTCGTATGGGAATAAGAAGATAAGGCTCACTACACGAACTTCGTATCGAGTCCTCACTTCGCCGGTACCCAGCTCTATATGATCCGCCGGTGTGCCGGCAAACGTTCTCACCGTATCGGTGTTGAGCGATTGTGTTGCCGTACCAACAATATCCCAGGCATTCGTGTTGAAGTTCCAGAATGAGAATGTGAGTTCCAAACCAACGGTGTTCGCCGTCGATTCGATCGTCACCTCAAGTGACGCTGGAGAATCGTTTGACAAAAGTCCCACGAAATCCAGCGTGATCGGAGCTTCGGCTGGGAAGATAGTGATGCCTGGGTTGTGGCACATCTTGTCATCATCCGACCC
>CBDUST010000071.1:0-16194 GCA_965369945.1 uncultured bacterium
CATCCAAGTCTGGCGAACGTGAAGAAGGCCTTCCCAAGGGCAAATCTTGCAGCGACCGACTTTCGCGGTCAAACCACGCTGATCGTTAAGCCGGACGAACTGCACGCGATCATGCAGCATTTGCGTGACGATTCAGAATGCGACTACAACTTTCTGAGCGACGTCGTGGGCGTGGACTATTTGGATTACCCCGCTGAAACACTCGGCCGTTTCGCGGTGGTCTATCTGCTGACGAGCTATTCGAACAACCGGCGTCTTTCGGTGAAAGTTTTTCTCGACCCCACTATTGATACCAGCGGCATCGAGCCGGACCCCGCGCTTGTGCTTGACTCGGTTACGGACCTATGGCCAGGCGCCGAGTGGCCGGAGCGCGAAGTCTTCGACATGTTCGGGATTCGCTTTCGCAATCATCCGGACCTACGGCGGATCTTGACATGGGAGGACTTCCCCGCCCACCCGTTGCGCAAGGACTATCCGCTTCGTGGTCGAGGCGAGCGAGAAACCTACACCGTCATCGATCGCGAGAGTTCGTAGCGGTTACGTGGTTGAATGCAGCGGCCCGAGCAAGGTTCTGATTACCCTCCAGCGGCTCCTGCGGCGCGGATGATCGTTATGCGGTCGTTGGTCATGTCCCACAGAACCTCTTCGGCATGGAAAGGTTGGACGGCGCCGCGATTGTGTACCGAGATTCGACCGCCGGGCGTCGCTTTGAGTCGAGCCAAGCCGCTCCGGACGTCGTAATCAAACTCATCGCATTGCACATCGCGGGTCGTCGTGCGAAGAAAGACGAGGCCGTTGGCTCGGACACGGACGAGTTGGGCCGGCCCACCAAGATCGAGCGCAGTTTGATCGACGCCGTCGGATGATGCACTGTTTCGAGCGGTTCGCTGAACGGTTGCTTCGAGGTGGTCGGCGGTCAGTGTCGCCTTTTCACCGTCCAGACTGAGATGCCGAACTTCGATGTCCGCGGTCATGATGATGTCAAACAGTTCATCGCCGGCTCGAATCATCTCCATTCTTTCAGACCAACCAAACGAGGTGGTGCCGGTCGTCGCGAATCGCGGTGTTCCATTTTCTGCTTGATCGGGTGATGTGTCGGTGCCGACTCGCGGCCGCTCGTCACGAATGAGCAGGGTGCCGGGCGAATCGACCAGCGCCTCGCCGGTCTGGTGGTTGTAGTCAATTCTGTCGCCAGCCACGTAGAACACGCACGGCTTGTCGGAGTGGTCCTCAAACTCCCAGGTGCGGCTCTGAAGTCTCGCATTGCCGTTGGCGATCATCTTGCGGATCGAACGCTTGGAGCTTGGGGTGTCACCCGCATCGTCACTTGCGCTGCCCCGCGCGAATTCGATGCGCAACGTACCTGCGTCGACTGTGTCGTGTTCCAATGCAGAGGGATCAGCGACGACTCGGACCGATCCATTGAAATCGATCGCGCCGTTGCCGTCGTCATGAGCGCCGTCAAAAGTGGCGTCGTCCGTCCAATGCAGGTTGACCTGCGGCGGATCGTCCCCAACGCTAAGGCTCAGCGCCCGACCATCTTCGTCGAGTGTGAGCGGCACGATCGCCTGGAAGATTCGCAAACGACCCGGGCCGGGCAACTTGCCGCGATTCGTTTTGCGGTCCATCTCAAGCCGGGTTCCTTGGTCGATGAGCAGATTGTCCTGCACGATCAGGATATTTTCACCGGTCACTTGGGCGGTTTGAGCGAGGCCGTCAGCATCGATACGTTCGGCGATGACACGCGCACCGTCATTAAGTTGCAGCTGCGCTTCTTCAAGGGCGATGAGCTTGTCGAGTTCAAAGTCGCCGAACTGATTCTCGTTTTCGCGGCCTTCCGCTTCGGTTTGCTCGGGGACTTCACGGAAGGTAATGCTGAGGCTTCCGGCCCACATCGTCTGTTCGTCGTCGCGGGTCATCACCTGGCCGGTGGCTTCGAGTCGCGCGGGGATCGTTCGGCCGAGTCGCGTTTGAGCCATCGACAGCTTTAGATCCTGGCAGGCAAGCTCGCCGCGTCCGCTTCCCAAACTGTGTGCACGCACATCGCCTGCGGCATCGATCGTCTCGATGTGCGCAGCGTCGGAACCGGCGCCAGAGAAGCCAGCCTGAATCGACTCAGCCTCGAGTCCGAACGACTCGCCGAGTACGATGACATCGCCAAGGAAAGCGGCGCTGCGAATTCGATTGCTTGTGTCGCCTTCACCATGCTGGGGATCGAACTGAAGATCGCTGCGTTGTTGCCAAGCGATATGCAGCGACTGCTCGGTGGGCCTGTCGCTTGTAATAGGCTGCGGGGAAAAGCCCAACGCCGTGAGCGAAGTCGCGACGATCCGTGGCCCAAGCGAAGTAGCCTGCCCCTGCGCAGCTAGTCCAAATAATGTCATCTCACCCGGTCCGACAAAACCAGCTTCGCTTTCCTCGGACCGATACCAAAAACGCTCGCCAGTGGCATGTAGCTCGGACGTTTTCACCCAAAGCGGGTGCTGCGCCGACCCCACGAGTTGAATCTCTTTCTTCAGCGCGTGATAGAGCAGCACCTCACACTCCGCTTCGGCTTGTTGATCGGGGTCGAGCAGGTGAATCGGTCGTCTGTTACCCGTCAGTGTGAGCAGCGCGTCCTCGGGCGAAGCCAGGCGTTCGTTCGGATCGGTGATGGGAACGATCGTGAGCGCGCCATCGCAATCAATGATGACATCATCCTCGGTTGGTGGTGCAGCGATGGAGTCTTGCGATGCGCCCTGGAAGGAAGCGATCGCCAGCGCCGCCAAGGCCTGGGTCACCGGCAGATGCTCCGTCAGAATCGGCCGGGTGATACCGCTAAGGTTCGCTAGAGACGGAGTCAACGGAGCGCCGGCCGTCATGTTGTTTACGCCCTTGCTCTGCATCGAAAACACAATGCTCAGTTCGTCGCCGAGGATAATCTTGTTGCCCTGGCGAATGCGCACGTTATTGTTCAGCGTCAAGCGGTAGAAGGTGACATCGGCGAGGGCTGCACTCGGTTTGGGCGCATCGCGCTGGTCAGATCCCGGCGTTGACTTTTCGATGTTCGGGCGGTCGTTGGGATCAGTCGACGGGTTGTCTCGAGCGATGGGCGCTTGAACAATTTCGGGCGAAGATCGTTCGGCAGTCTGCGCCGAGGCGATACGAATGCGCTGTGGCTTCTGCATTGAAAGCTGAAAAGTGTGATTTTGGTCGTCCATGAGCACGGTGAGCCCACGACCGTTGGGTAGTTCCAGCGACGACGACTGAACCTGCACATATCCGTCGCAGCGAATCTCACCCAGGAAGTTGTTGAACGCTGCTTCCTCGGTGCGCACGACGAGGACCGGGGTGTCCCGATCCGGGTCCGCCGCTCGGCCAGCCTGCCCCACGAACAGGCGAATCCAAACGTCGCCGACGATGGTTCCGGATTCCAGCTTGCGATTCGGTGCGAACGCCAGGGCCGAATCGCCCGAAAGCACTAATACCCGACCGTCTGAGAGGAACATCTCAGCCTCGGGTTGATTCATTCGCAGCCAACCGGCCGGCTTCCCTTGTGGATTAGGGTCAAGATCAACAAAGCGATATTGCTGAGCGAGTTCGCCGGTCTTGGGATCAACGAATCGAATCCAACTGCCGTTGGGCAGTTGGGGGTTCACGTCTCGTTGCGGAAGGAGCTGGCCCGCTCTCGGATCGATTACCGAATCTAAATCCAGTGGGTTCAAGTCCGGATCGATGAACTCGAAGATGTTGTCAGTATCGTTGGGACTGACCTGCGTTTGACCTCCCATGTCGATGTTGATCAGCACGATCAGGAACAGCCCGGCCAACACGACCCCGAGCCCGGCAATCATCAGCGGCTTGATGGATCGGCGCCGAACGGGTGGGGGAGGGCTGACGTTTGGGCGAAGGTGGTCCGGCATGGGGTTATCCATACAAGCCGATCGCTTCGTCCCAACGACCCTTGGCTTTGAGCAGGTGTTCGATCGCTTCTCGCACCGCACCCTGCCCGCCGGGCCTTGTCGTGACGAACGCCGCAGCCGAGCGCACCTCGGAAGCGGCATCGGCGACAGCCATAGCATAACCTGCCTTGCTCATCAGGGGCAGATCGGGCAGGTCATCACCGATCACAGCCGCTTCGGAGGCCGTCAGCCCAAGCTGCGATAGGACGGTTTCCAAGGCCGCTGCCTTGTCGGGCGAACCCATGATGACATGCTCGATGCCAAGTTCACGGGCACGGTGTGCCACGGCCATGCCCTTTCGGCCGGTGATAATCGCGACGTAATAGCCCAGCTTTTGCCAAACCATCAGCCCGAGTCCATCGTGCGCGTTGAACCGCTTGGTCTCGACGCCGTGGTCATCTAGGTTGATGGAGCCGTCGGTCATGACACCATCCACGTCCAGACAGAGGAGCTCGATGTTTTCGACCGGTACTTTGGGCATGACATAAAAACAGGCGACGGGCCCATATGGGCGGTAGTGTAGCGCGATTCGACAAATGAAGCGGTGGGCTACTGAACCGACATTACGGTGATCTCACCGCCGCAATGGACGTTGAACTCGATAGCCGTTTTCGCCGCCTGCTCAGCGATCGTCGCAGCGTCGGACTCGCCTTGGTAGAGGTTGTACATCGCCCCCAGCGCGTAGTCCGACCCCCAGCCGATCGCGTAGTACTGATTGAACCGCGTTACGCTCAGATCCTGGGAGATTTTGTAAATACCGTTGCCATTGGCGATGAGGAACGATGAATCCATATCGCCAAACGGCGACTCCTTGGATTGGGCTTGATCGTTGACCAACGTGTAGCGATCGTGCATCGCTTTCCACAGATCGAGGAAGAACGTGAAGATTGATTGGCGGTCGCTGAGGTTCGGTTCCTTATTCTCAGCGACGTAATGCTCGATGATGTCGTCGTACACAGCCCACCCGGTGCCGCCGAGCAGCGCCGAGCCGAGCTTGCGAATCTTGATCGTGGGGCAGTTGTCCGCGGAGACTTGTTCCGCATCGCCGAAACACGTAAGCGTGTCAGCGGCCATGACAGTCTGGTTGTTCTTGGTAACGGCAACGACAATTGACATGGGGGTATTGTAATGGGGAACTGGGCATTAGCCACTTGGCATTAGGCATTAGTACAGAAGGCCAGCGAGCCCGCTCGTCCCCGAGCCGGGTCTCGCACGCATACCGTGCGAGATCGTTGCGCAAACCTAGCACGAATTACTGACATGTAGGCCGTGGGCGGAGACGCCACGGCTCGCTCCTGTTCGCTCTCCCCTTTTGAAGGACAAGAGCAAGACCAACCCACCCCCGCGCCCCCTCCCTCAAAGGGAGGGGGAATTGGTTGTCGCAGTACGCATGTATCGCCGTGCGCGGCAACGTGCTACCGGTCGAACGCGTCGGGTGGCAACAGGTGTTTCATGAACCTTTTTACGGAGACGCCACGAGCGTTCTTCATTCCCCTAAGCATCTTCTTGCCGATCTCCCTCCTGCTTGCCTTGCGCTTGGATGCTGTCAGTTCCTGTGCCTTGTGAATAGGGGTGAGTCCCATCCATCCGGGAATAAACGGATCCGCCCCGGCCCCTAGAAGCAATTTAACCATCTCCAAGTTGGCGGCTTCTACTGCCTTGCGAAGGGCGGTATCGCCGATCTTTTCCTCGCAATGTGCGTTTACGTCGGCACCCGCTCCAAGGAGCAGCTTGACCATCTCTCGTTCGCCTTCGTCGATGGCCACCATCAAAGGTGTTCGGTCGATGTAATCGAATGCGTTAAGTGCGTCGCGATACTTCGGTGCCAGGAGTAGCCGCATGATTTCGAAGTCGCCCTTCTCCGCGGCCGCATGCAACGGGTTCTCCCCATCGTCATCAGCGGTGCTAGGAAGAGCGCCGTTCTTCAGGAGCGACTTGACAGCGTTCTCATGTTGTCTAGAGACTGCCCAGTAAAGTGCTGGATGCCCACCCATAACCGGGCCATTGATGTCGCCCCCGTGCGAAAGCGACTTGCGAATCAAGTGGTCGGCGGACTCGACTGAGTCCGCGCTCGAAGCGTCCAGCAAGTACTGTTCCCATTCCTCAGTACCCAAGTCTCATGAGTCGCCTTCACCCACCTACTCACTCACCACCTTCAGCGCGATCAGGTCTTGCACGTCCACCAATCCCACGGGTTTGCCATCGTGATCCAGCACGGGAATTTCATCGTGGCGGTTCTCGCGCATCAAGCGCACCGCATCACGCACCAGGTCATCAACCAACAGATGCTCAGGCCGGCGGGTCATGACTTCACTTACAACGCGATCCATGCCTGCCGGATCACGGAGCATCAGTCGTCGCAGATCGCCATCGGTGAAGATGCCTGAGAGCTGTCCCTTTTCATCGACGAGCACCACTGCGCCGGGTCGCCGGCCGGTCTTAGTTTGCTCACACGCCTGGCGGACGGTGACGGTATCGGGAATCACGGGCAGATTGTCGCCGACCTTGAATCGCAGCACTTCAGCGATGGGCCGTAGCCCCGCGCCAAGCAGCCCGCCTGGATGGCGTTTCTGGAAATCGTTGGCCCCAAAGTTGCGACGGCGCGAAACCGCCAACGCCAGGGCATCGCCGACCGCAAGGATCGCGGTGGTCGAAGCAGTGGGGGCGAGATTCAACGGGCACGCCTCGGTGAGATCACCCAAGCTCAGATGAGCTGTACAAAGCTTGGCGAGGTTCGACGCATCGCTGGTGGAAATACCCAGGCGCGATACGCCATCGGCCCGAAGGATCGCAGCAAGATTGACGACCTCTTCGGTCTCGCCTGAGTAACTGAGCAACATGACGACATCGTCCCTGCCGACCCGTCCAATGTCGCCGTGTACCGCCTCAGCCGGGTGCAGAACGCTTGAGGGTTGCCCGAGGCTGGTGAACGTGGCGGAGATTTTCGCGCCGATGAGTCCGGACTTCCCCATGCCCGCGACGACGACATGCCCCTTACAATCGGCTAGCAGATCGACCGCGGCGCGCCACTGCGGCGCATCACTTGCCGCAGCCGTCTGGGCGATGCGACGTATCGCGTCTGCCTCGGAATTCAAGGCTTCGACGATGAACGCCGCTTCAGTGTCGCGTTTCTCCGTGGTTTTCATAGTCGTGGCTCGATACGACTTCGGCCGGATCAATGCTTGCGTCGTCGGCGATGCGGGTATGATGCCGCAGCCGCGATGGTTCCCAAGCGGCCGACAGTATAGCGCTGCGAGGCTCGATATGCCGGTTCAGGACGATTACCAGGTCAATCTCGATGCGTTCTGCGGTCCGTTGGACCTGCTGCTCTATCTGATTCGGAGAGCCGAGGTGGATATTCACGATATCCCGATCGCTCAGATCACCGAGCAGTACCTGGCGCTTCTGAAGCAGGTCGATGAGATCGACGTCGAGGCGGCAGGCGAGTTCCTGGTACTGGCCGCGATGTTGATCGAGATCAAGTCACGGACATTGATTCCGCCGGAGGCGGCTGGCGAAGGCGAGACCGATGACGGTTCGGGTCCGCCGAGCGAGGCGGGGCTCGATCCGCGACACGAACTCGTTCAGCAGTTGTTGGCTTATCAGCGCTATCGGATCGCCTCGGAGCAATTGGAGCAGCGCCGGCAGATGTTCATGCATCGGTTTCCCGTTCGGCCGTTCCGCGTTGCCGAGCCCGAGGAAGACGACGAGCAATACGACCTGGAACTCGAAGACGTACACATTCTTGACTTGCACGATGCGTACGAACACATCGCTTCGTCGATCGACTTTTCGAGAATGGGGGATCACACAGTCGAGATGGACGATACGCCGATCGCGTTGTATCAGGAAGATTTGCTCGATCGTCTACGCCGAGCGGTGGGTTGTCAGATGACGTTGCAGGAGGCGTTTGCGGGGCATTCGATAGTCCAGCGCGTGGGACTCTTCCTTGCGACGCTCGAATTAGTAAGGCTGCGCCAAGTCTCGGTAAAGCAGGAAGATCTGCTGAGCGAGATTGCGATCGAGCTGACTGAGGATGAAGAATCGTCAGCGGAGGAAGCCGATTAGTGTATGTCTAACAACCTTCTTGATCCGGTGGCACGGGCATCCTGCCCGTGCAGATGTCACGCTATGACAAGTCGCACGGGCAGGATGCCCGTGCCACCGGAGTCGCGCCGATCGACGCGTTGGGATCGGCAAATTCATCGTGGCGTTCGATGACTAGCGCACACAGTCGCTACGTCTTCAGTGAAACTGCTCTAGGGACGCGGCGCTGACTGACGTCTTGGCTTTGATTCGCTAGGGGTATTCGCGAATGCGGCGCGCTTCAGCGATGCCAGTTCGATCGATTTCAGTTCACGCCATTCGCCTGGGCGCAGTCCCTTGAGTTTCAACGGCCCTACTTGCACGCGGCGCAGTTTCTTTACGGGGTGACCGACGTGCAACATCATGCGGCGCACCTGTCGGTTCCGCCCTTCGCGCAGCTCCATAATCAAACGTGTTCGCTCACGGTCGCGTTTGATCACCCGGAGCCGTGGTCGGCTGGTGCGCGACCCTTTATCGCGCGTGTGGTCATTGAGGAATAGTCCTCGCTCTA
Organism: uncultured bacterium; assembly: GCA_965369945.1. Lineage (GTDB taxonomy): Bacteria > Planctomycetota > Phycisphaerae > Phycisphaerales > SM1A02 > JADFNO01. The sequence goes on from CBDUST010000071.1 coordinate 8,539, forward strand.
AGCGCTTCAACGCCGTGTCGTCGACGGACCCCTTCACAGTGATTTCATAGAGCTTGGGAAGGTGATAGCGCGGATGCGTCAGGCGGTTGGCAAGCTCACCATCGTTGGTCATCAATAACAGCCCGGAACTATCTTGATCGAGTCGGCCGACGCTGTACAAACGAGCCTTCGAAGGGTGCCTGACCAGGTCGATCGCTCGTCGGCGTCCCTCGGGGTCATCGTTGGTGCAGACGACGCCGCGCGGCTTATAGAGCATGACATACACCGGCGAAGTGGGAGTGGCAGCGATCCGCTTGCCGCTGACCTTGATGTGATCCTGGCTGGGATCGACCCATGCGGGCAACGTCGCGACGACTTGGCCGTTGACGGTGACCTCACCTTGCTCGATCAATTCCTCACACGCGCGGCGTGACGCTACATTCGCCTCAGCGAGCACTTTCTGAAGCCGAACGCCCCGCGAGGCGTCGTCAAATCCGTGCGACTGCTTCGACGATCGGCCCTTGCGCCCAGGCGTGGGTCGGGTGCGTGATTTGGTCTGCGGTCGGCTCATGGCGTGTAGATCATATGCACGCTTGGCAGTGTGGCTTTCCTTCCTGTAATTCACCCCCCAGACTGCTCGTGGAAGCCTTTGGCCAAGGAGAGTTGAAGGGTCAAGCGAGCAGTTGGTATCGCAGTCGCATGTGTTGGCTTGGCCAGTAAGGTCATGGGCCAGACGGCCGACCGGCTCGTTGCAATGCGAAGGACTCGTCGCGCCGAAGTTCGATCTGGCCGCGTCGGCGTGCGCAATCCAACACCCGACGCCCACAGATTCCAGTCCGGGTCCTTCTTTGTTGTCCTTCACGCCGGGAGCGGCGCGAGGTACACTGGACACCGTGGCTGAAGTTGAATTGTCATCCCGGGACGCGCTCAAGGCCCTTGAGCGGTTCGTCGTGGAGAACGACGAACTGCTGGCGCTGGAGGAACGGATCGGGCGGTTCAACATCTTCGATGCGCTGGGTGTGGCCCGCGCCGAGATTCGCCACTCCAACTTCTTGGCCTGGCTGCTGGGCCCGGCCGAATCGCACGGCCAGGGTGCGTTGTTCCTCAAGGCGATCCTGATGGACCTGCTCGCTCAGACGCTGCCGGAGCGCCGACCTCTGAGCCCGGTCGAGCTTGATGGCGTCGAGCTGCGTGGCGTGGAAATCCGGCGGGAGTGGAGAAACATCGACATCCTCATCACCTGCGAGGAGCCAAAGTTCATCATCGCCATCGAGAACAAGATCGGCAGCGGCGAGCATGGCAAGCAACTTTCGCGTTACGAAACGGTCCTCAACGAAGCTTTCGGAAACGTACCAAAGCAATTCGTCTATCTGACCATCGAAGGCGATGAACCCTCTGAAGAGAAATGGGTTCCGTACACCTATGGCGATGTCCACCGCATATTGACGCGGGTGCGCAAGACAAACGCAACCGCGATTGGGGAGGACGTGCTCGCGTTCCTCGACCATTACCTGCGCCTGATCGGGAGCCAACTCATGGATGATCCGAAGATTGATGAACTCTGTCAGCGAATCTACCGCAACCACAGGCAGGCGATGCAATTGATCTACGAGCGCGTCGGGGCGCCATCAGCGGGTTTGGTGGCGGATATCGCGGCGATCATCGACGGTGATGATCGCTACCACCTTGAGCATCGCACATCAAAGTATGTGACCTTTGTGCCCAAGTCATGGATCGGCATGCTTCCGCCGATCGGTGCTCGGCCAAACTTTGACAAGCGACTTTGGGTGACTCTCCGATTTGAGTATCTCAAGCAGGGATGCGGTTTCGCAGCGATTGTTCGACCCACCCTTGACGACACTACGCGACAGGCCGTCATTAGTCGGCTCACAGAGAGTAAATCGGAGTTTGGCTTTCACCTGTTCAAGAAGAAGGCCACCGGAAAATGGACACGCCTAGGGCGGGAATGGATTGCGAAGTGGACTGAAGACGAGGAGCCGGACAGCGAGCAGGTGATGATCGGTGTGAAGAAGAAGCTGGACGAGCTGAAGGATCGATTGGCCGGGGTGCCGGAGGCGGTGCAGGTGATTCTTCAGGGGCATACCATGCCGGCCGGGAGTCCGTGAGGCTCAGACCTGGCAAGTCGTGGTTTGGGCCGACCCCCAGAACTCGAGTTTGCACGGCTTGTTTATCGATCGGTAGCAGGTTCGGTCGGCGATTGCCGATGAAAGGGTAGAGATGGGCAAACACCGCATACGACCTGTGATGGAATGGCTGAGGCGCGTGGTTACGCAGCCGCTGGATGAGCTGAACCGTTGGCAGAAGACGGTGCGGTTTTGTTATGACCTCGGCCGGCACGGCGCCCGGCAGCTTCGCGAGGATCGTGCGCCCCAGATGGCCGGGGCGCTTGCATTCCGCACCCTCTTTTCGATTCTGCCGGTCTTCGTCGTCGGCACGATCGTGATCAAAGCGATCGGCGGGTTTGATCAATTCATGGTGCGGGTTGAGGAGATATTCAAGGCTTTGGGTTTGGACACGGTGCAGATGGTGGTCGCCGGCGCCGGTGAGGGCGGTACTGCAGATCCACAGTCGCTGAGCGATTGGCTGATGGCGATCATTTCACCAGTCGGCGACATGAACCTGGCGGCGCTGACATGGATCGGCGTCGCGGTGCTGATCTATTCCGCGGTGAGCCTGATGGTGACGATCGAAAACAGTTTCAACAGCGTGTATCGAGCCCCAGGCGGCAGGGCATGGATGCGCCGCTTCCCGATCTATTTCACGGTCCTTGTGCTTGGTCCGACGGCCATTGCCATCAGCGTGTTTTTGAACAACAGGTTCAATGCATCGCTGAGCGAGTATGACGGGTGGTGGAATCTGCTGAAGGCCGCGCCGTTTGTTTGGACGTTCTTCGTAACGTGGTTGGTGCTGTTCGCGATCTACAAATGGATGCCCCACACCGCTGTGAGCTACCGCCCGGCCGCGATTGGCGCCTTGGTCGCTGCGGTACTGGCAGAAATTGGCAAGCGATCCATGGGCGCCTACTTGGAAGGTGCGCTGTCAATTCAACAGCTCTACGGCTCGCTTGGGTTGATCCCACTGTTCATGTTCTGGGTCTACCTGATGTGGCTCGTCGTGCTGTTTGGGCTCGAGGTGAGTGCAACGCTTCAGTTGCTCGGCGGGCGCCGGCTTGATGAGCTCGAGCAGCGCAAGCAGTCGACGGGGCTGGTCGATCCCGCTTCGATCCTTCTGGTCATGCAGGTGGTGGCGGAGCGCTTCGGGCATGGTCAGGCAAGCTCTTCACGGCAGGTCGGCGAGGAGGCGGGACTGACGGAAACGACCGTCGGCGGTATGTTCGATCGGCTTACCGAAGCCGGCCATCTGCATCGGTTGGATCGCGACGACGGCGCCGTGACATTAGCGCGTCCGCCGGAACAGGTGCCGGCGGATCAGCTCATCGAGATCGGATTTGCGATGGTCGATGAGGCTGGTGGGAGACGTTCAGCGATTCTGCAGCGATTGCGAGAGGTTCAGCGACAGCTCGCCGGGCAAATGACGCTCGCTGCACTCGCCAGCGCGACCCCGGCGGTCGCAGCGCCGGATCAAGCTTCCCACGACTGATGGCCGATAAGACTTCAGGTTTTCGGCCAACCTGCTATTGCCGGGAGGTACTTCATGGGCGCGCGTCATTCAAGGAAACGGAAACGGGCTGTGGCATCAGACGGAGCATCCGGTTCGGTCGCCCCCGAGCAGGAACCGTCCTCGCAGCGAGTGGTGAGTATCTCTCCAACCGATATTGACACAGACGCCGAGCCGATGACCATCGACCACGATGACGTTCTGCTCACGCCGCGTGTACTCGACCAGAACGCATTCAACCAACTCTCCGAGACGCTGCGGGGGCTGATCGAGCAGGCCAACGGAGCCGCCCAACTGCTCCGCGACGAATTCGATCAGGCTAGTGACGCCAAAGGCCAAGCTTCTAAGGCCTCGGCCGGACTCCACGAGCGCTTGCGTGTCAGCGCGCGGATGCTCAAAGCGTTCCAGTCGCAGATCGACCTCGTGCAGGAGCGGATTACACACCTGACGACCGCAAGGAGAGACGCTCAAACAGTGTCGGACAGTCTTGAAGGGTTGGCTGAGAAGTTTGAGTCACGCGTCGCTGATGCCGCTGCGATCTTCGAGGGCCAGATCGATGAAACCCTCCAGTCGAGGCTCAAGCGGTTCGACGAGCAACTTACTGAACGAGAGCAAGCGGTCGCAGATGTTAGCGACCGGATTGCGCGAACCGAAGCTCGGGTGACTGATCTTGTGACTCAGACCGAACGTCGTATCGAGTCCGTGGTAGACAGAGCCGAGGGGAAGGTCCGACCGATCGTTACCGAGGCCCAGCAGCAGATCGAGTCACTGCTGGGGGAAGTTCGCGGCAGCATCCAGACCGTTGCCGGCAATGCCAAGGAGGCGGTCAGCGGATTGATGAAGGGGGCTCAAGGTCGAATCGAAACGCTACAGGCCGACGCCCAACGGCACGCCAAGGCGACCGTCGCTGAAACGCAACGCTGTGTCGACGCCATCGCCGAGGTATTGGAAGCCGCGGAAAAGAACGCTGCCAGCGCGGCGATGAAGAGCACCCAGGCTACGGAGAAGATCGACAAGGCGACGACTGACACTTCGCAGATCATCGCGCAGGTCAAGCATGCACGCAAGCTGCTCGGTGACGATCTGCTTGAAGCGACCGAGCGAATCGATCAGCTCTCAAGCAAGAGCGACAAGATTTGCCGCGCCGTGCGTAGTGGACAGGACGAACTGGAGTCCGCAGCGCGAAGGCTGGCCGAAGCCGTGGCGAGCGTGAACGATGCCGACAAGAAACGCCAGCAACTCAATCAAACGTGCAGTACGCTCGTCCCTCTGCTGGAACAGCTCAGACCGTGGGAATCGCTGTTCGAATCGACAGCTGGCGAGCAGAACGTCGGAGCGCATCCGATCGTTCGGTTACTCGATGAGATGCGGTCTGGACTCGGCGAGGATGCGGCACGGCTCTCCACAACGATGCGCCACATGGCGGCGCGACTCGACGATGTTTTGCGCTTGAACTCGAGCAAGGCCGGCGCTCTGGTCGAACCCAAAGACGCTAGACCCCAACCGCCTCAGATCACGACCCCTGTGAAAGACCCACCCAGGCCCGCGGCGAAGCCGGCCCACGCGCCAACTCAAACCGAAGCACGCTAACTCGCCCCCCGGTGTGCGCTAGCGAAGTCTGGGTCGAATCAGTCGTTGTGCTGCTTCAGATTTCGCCGTTCGTGACGCAGCCAGGTGCGCTCGAGTTGATCGGCGTCGCCAAAGGCCTGCTCGAACAATTCCAATTGGCGCTGCGGTGTGGGACGGCCGGGTACTTCTGCGAGCATGGACAAGAGGTACCCGCGCAGCTCGTCACGGCGAAAGCGACTCATCCACGTCACGAGCGCGTAGCTCTGGTGATACAACACCTGGACTGTTTCTTCCGAATCGTCGGGTATTCGCGCGTAGGTCACCAGCTTGCGCAGCTCGATAAGCTGGTCGGCCTCCAGAAGCAACTCGAAGCGCTCACGCCGTGGGGCATATTCGTGATCCGGGCCGAACGCGGAACCCGGATCGTCCGTCTCGAACGCAGTGGCCAAACCCTCGCAAATCCACAATGGATATTCAATGTGCGGCGTTTGTACGCCCGTGTGAAACATCAACTGATGGATTGCCTCGTGAACGGTGGTGCCGGTCGCTCGATCATCGGCGAGGTCGCGCGGGAAAGGCGTCGCGCCCGCGCGGTTTTGTGTCGATGAGACTTGCCGCAGTGGGATCGTGGACACGTTGTAGAACACAACTCGATCATGCTTGGGCGAGTAATACCCGCTGATCCATTCGGCCGTGACACCGTCGTACTCTTGAGCGAATTTGCGGTACTCGTCTCGATTCTCAAACAAGACGCAGACGAGCTTGTGGCGAATTGGCTTTGGTTGAAGTCCCAGCCGCCGGGTGTAGCGAAGGAATTGATGATGGGCCCGTTGCAGTAGAGCGGCCTGTTGGCGCGTCCATTGTGCATTGGCGTCCGAGAGCACCACCCAGCGCGTCGCCTCGTATTCAATAAACGAGTCAGGCAAAAGCTCGCTTGCCATGTGATACGGTTCGGATTCGATTGTTGGAATGAGATTTGCCGGAAGGCGCCGCATCTCGTTGAATGCGTCGTTGTCAAGAACCAACGGCTGTGGATCGCGCTCGCTGAGGACTGGGGATGGCGCTGGCGGTTGGCTGCTGCTCGACTGACTGGACTGACCTGACAAAGCAGCAACGCCGAGGGCGACGAGCACCCACGTTCCCAAGCCACAGCTGCGCCGCGATCGACCGATGCGCGCGCACAAAATCTGGACCGATATTCTTCGCACCTTCGTTCTTCCTCCAGCTCTGTCTGCGCATCGGTGCTCCAACCGACGGGTCTGAGTCCATCCGCTTGCTAGCCCACCGCAGCGCTCGCTCTGAACGAGTTAGGCGATCGTTGCCTGTTGACCATCGCGCCGGTCTGGTTCGAGCCGACCGATAACAGGTGCCTGATCCGCCGCCGTTCGGCGAGCGATCAGCGCGGCTTCTGCGCTTCGAATGGTCGTCGCTGACCGCTGACACAGTTGGGAGGTCGTGAAACCACTGGTTGCGATCCATTCTCAGCACCCCGGGAAACCGGCCGTGTGATCTCGTCGATAGCGCACGACATGTCAGCGTTCGATTTCGTTTCTCAGACGCCACTTCCAGGCGAACCACAATTCGCATGCACCAGTTGCAGGAACGGGGTGTTGATCGTTGAGTTAGCCGGGCCGACCGTCGGCACGCGCGAAGCGCCCATCATCGCACAAGAAGTCACCATCGAACTGGATGCGAACGTTGATTCACTTCGCACGTTGCTGTTGGACTTCACCAATGTCACCGTCCTGTCCAGCATCGGCTTGGAGATGTGCATCAATCTGCGCAACCGAGCCCATGATGCCGGCGCGAACACGGTGCTCTGTGGCGTAAACGCACAACTCACCGAACTGATGCAGATGGTGAAGACCGACCGCCTCTGGCAAATCGTCCACGACGGCGAAGAGCTAAGTCAGGCCTTGGCGGCGTGATCCCCGTTGGTTCAGGCGAATGGTCGCATGGCCGCCCATCTGGTATTGAACACAACTCTCCCGCCGCACGACGACCGCCCAAGGGCGTGAAACAATCATCCTGACATCGTGTCCGCCTAAGGACTCGAATGATCAATCATGGACACCTTCTACTCATCCAGCTATCGTGTGTCTGAATCATGTCAAAGTGCACACATTCTTCGATCACTGAAGAGAGTTGCCATTGCAACTATTTGCATGACATGTCTGACGATCCTGGCAGTGGGATTGAGTTCGATCAACGCACCTCAGAATACCAATTCGTGTGCGATAGCTCGATCGTGGTGATCTACCACTGTCCATTCTGCGGTGGCGCCGCACCCGAATCGAAACGATCGTTGTTGTTCACAAGAGTGCCTGAATCCGAAGTAGAACGTTTGTCACAACTTCTTGAATCGAGCACTACGATCGACGACGCTCTGGAAATGCTAGGAAAACCTGACTTTGATGGGCATTCCACTTCGAGACAGATGGAAGCAGAAAACGAACCTCCCAGAATCGA
>CBDUST010000072.1:0-16135 GCA_965369945.1 uncultured bacterium
TCATACGATCCTCAGTGAAGCGACCTATTGGCGTTTCGCGGGGACCGGTGTTGAGCGGGACTTCGTAGAGGCGCCCTCACAGATGTTTGAGAACTGGATATGGGACGTCGATGTGCTCAAGACCTTCGCCCGTCACTACAAGACCGGCGAGCCGATTCCAACTGATCTGGTCGAGGGCATGGTCCGGGCTCGACATCTGGGGTCGGGGATGTTGGCCGAACACCAGTTCTACTACGGGCTGGTGGACATGACCTACCACACGATCGAGCCGGGTGCGCCGGGCTTCACCACGGAAATCGGGATCGACCTCTTCAAGGAGATCGAGCTGTACCACAAGGTGCCCCAAACGCACTTTCAAGCGGCTTTCGGCCACCTGACCGGCTATCAGGCCGGGTACTACGGGTATCAATGGTCTTTGGTGTATGCCTCGGACATGTTCCAGCGGTTCAAGGAGCTGGGCATGCTTGATCCAGCGGCGGGCAAGTACTACCGGCGCACGATCCTGGCTCGAGGCGGTACCGTGGACGGAAAGGATCTCATCCGCGACTATTTGGCTCGTGAGCCGGATCTTTCTGCATATCTTGCTCATTTGGGGTTGAATGAATGAGCATGGCGCGGTATATCATCCGCCCCGATTCCCCGTTGAATCGAGCCGGAGGCATGGTGGGTTGGCCGTCCGGCCGCGGTGGATCGACGCTCTCGTTTGCGAATCGGGGCCGATGACCTATAATCGGCAAGACGGGGGAGGTCATGATCGGAAGGGGGGGCAGGCCGGGGATTTGGAACTGTTTGCGTAACCATGGATTAGAAATTTGGAGAAGGCTATGACCGTGAAAACCACGAAATTGACGACGAGCAAGATACTGGCATGGGCAGATAAGCACCATCGGGCTACCCGTAAATGGCCCAGAGCTACCTCAGGGAAGGTGCGCGGCGCGACGGGTGAAACTTGGTCAGCGGTCAACGCCGCATTGCGGACTGGGAGTCGCGGACTCAAGGCCGGCTCATCCCTACCGCAACTATTGGATAAGAACCGAGGCGTGCGGAATCGTCTCAAGCAGCCGACGCTGCCGGCCAAGAAAATTCTCGCCTGGGCCGATGCTCACAAGAAGCGCACCGCCAAGTGGCCCAACCGAGAGTCGGGCAATATCCCCGGCGCACGCGGAGAGAATTGGTCGGCGGTTCACGAAGCATTGCGACATGGTCGTCGCGGGTTCCGCGCCGGGTCCTCATTGGCCAAATTCCTGTCGAAACATCGCGATCGCCCCTATCGACAAAAGGGCGGCCCGCTCACGATCAAGCAGATTCTCGCCTGGGCCAAGTCCCATCATCGCCGAACCGGATACTGGCCGACCAAAGACACTGGCAAGATCCCAGGAACACGCAACGAGCGGTGGGGCACGATCGATGCCTCGCTCAAGGGCGGGTTCCGCACGATGAAGGGCGGTTCGTCGCTGTCGAAGCTGTTGGACAAGCACTTCGATTGAGCAGGTGCGTGTCGCGGCACTGGCTGCGCTGGTATTGAATGACCCAGGGAATAGGGGGAAAAGGGACGCAGCGCACGGATCGGTGTGATCGATCCGATGCGCGGTTGGGCGAACCGGCAGCATGGCTCGGTGCGCGGCGAAATGCGCGGTCGCCAGGAGCAGGTCTCATCGCCTCCACTACAGGTCCCAGAACGACGACCGTCTCAGCGATCGCGGGAACAATCGGATCAAAAACAACCGTAGGGCACGGCTCTCATCCATGGGCTGTCGAATCTCACCAGGGGCTTCCGGCGAACGGGACGACTGTCCTTACCCACCAGCCAAACTATCCCCAGAGGACTGCCAAACCGTCCTTCTGAGGCCCGGGCTGGGTGGAACTCAAGAATCTTCGGATTTTCGTCTTTGGTGGGAACATATCCCCCCTGGGGGGATATATTACCTTCGGAGATTCCCATGCCCGATACCAAGACGACCCAGAAACAGTATCTGTCGGATGAGACCATCAAGAGCCTTTCCAACGGTCTGAGCCGAATCGAGGGCCACGTTGGCGCGGTTAAGCGGATGGTTCAAGAACGGCGATGCTGCGATGAAATCCTGACGCAAACTGCCGCTGTGAAAGCGGCCCTGAATCGTGTCACCGTAAAGCTCATCGAGGAAGAGTTGCTCAACTGTCTGACAAGTTGTGGGCAACTCGAAGCGGAGAAGCGCATGGCCTCAGCGATGCAGGCGCTCAGTTCGATGCTCAAGCACTAAAGATTGCAGCGATATGAACGATTGGCATGATCAATACGAACGAGTTGCTCAGCCTTGGATTGACGATCCAGGTGTTGATCGAGGACCAGTCCTCGCTGTGAGCGGCTCAATTGTGGCTGCTGTGCTTTCATCAGCATGTTGTTGGATACCGCTGCTGTTGCTTCTGATCGGCGCGAACATTGCCAACATCGCCGGCTTCTTCGAGCAATATCGATGGGCGTTCATCGGTACAGCGGCGGTGTTGCTGGGCCTCGGTTTCTATTTGGTGTATTTCAAAAAGACGTGTTGCGTTGCACAACCCGGTGGTAGCCACTGTCGGCGACTTCGCTCGGTAAACGCAGCTAGCCTGTGGATTGGCGCAATCGCCGTACTCACAGGCGCTGTGGCTCCAGAGTTCTTCGCAGATGATCTACTGGCCTCGATCGAACAGCGTGCTGCGGTCGGAAGTGATATGCGAGACGCCAGCGAGCCGACAACAGACGTCAACATTCACATTGAGGGCATGACGTGCCCCGGCTGCGCAGCCACAATCAAGCAGGCGTTTCAGAGTGTGGAAGGGGTTGTCGAGACACACGTGTCATACGAAGAGGGTGTAGCGACGCTCCGTGTTACTGACAACGCTTCCCTTTCTGATGTTTTCGGAGCGCTCGAAAAACTCGGCTACCACGGTTGGCTTGAGCCGGGCCTATCTCCGATGGCAGCTTTCTCGATGTCGGAGGTCGGTGTCCCATCTTCATAGATTCAAAGGCCATGACGCTACGCTCCAGGAGATTCACAATGTCCAATGCTCTTATGTCGACCGAACTGATGATTTGTATCGCCGCTATAGGGCTTGCGCCGGGAGAGGCTGGGGCCCAAGATCGCCCGGATTGTCCAGGTAAGATCATTTGCCCGTTGACGGGTGATTTGGTATGCACGGATCGCTGCCCACTTGGTAAGAACGATGCAGCGCTCACGCCGCTATGCTGCGCGGCTGACGCTCCGGACGTGTCACCCGGTATGGTGTCTGACCAAGATCAAGACCGGCCGATCTCATTGAGTGACACGCTTGAGCCGTTGATCGACCACTTCAACAGTGGCCAAGGCAAGCCGCGATTCGTGGCGCTGCTTTCTTCAACGTGCCCGGCCTGTGTGTTTGGCGCCAAAGCTGTGCGTGATTCTGTGCTAAACGCATATCCAGATGCGGACATTCAAGTGAGCATCGTCTGGATCGACATGCTGCCGAGCGATAACGCAGAGGCTGCTACAAAATCGGCGGCGATCTTCGATGATCCGCGAGTGACACAATTTTACGACCCGGATCGCAAGTCCGGCTACGCCATCGGCAAGGATCTGCTTTACGAGAATGCCGGGCCTGCATGGGATATTTATTTGTATTACGACAAAGACGCTCAGTGGACCGATGCGCCGCCGAAGCCGATCGAATATGTGCATCAACTCAGTGGCGGTCGGCGAGCGGACCCAGCACGGTTTACGCCCGGTCAAAAGTTGGTGGAAGCGCTGCATAGTGCAACCGGTAGGATTCAGCCTAACAGTCCTGTGGCGACAGTAGCGCCCACCGAAAATCAACAACCAGCCGCTGTGCAAAGCGAGACTGCGCCGATCGGTCGCGTCTTGCGAATCGAAGGTATGGATTGTCAACTGTGCGCCAACACCGTCGAGAGCGCGCTTGGCAAGCTCGATGGTGTGACCGAGGTAGGCGTGGATTACCAACGTGGTCTCGGGTGGGTCGGGTTCGATTCGCCCAATGCGGTAAATGACACGGCACTGGTTGAGGCGATCACATCCGCCGGCTATGCCGGGAGTATTGTCGAGAATGCCATGATCCAAACCGGGCCCTCCGACAACTCGGGATCTGCCAGTGACATTGGCGTCGAAATGGAAGTACGTACGGTCGATGAGATCAACGCAGTTGAGGAAGCGCCGCAGAAGCTCGTTGCGCTGCAAGATTCACTGCAAGCGTTGAAAGACAAATTCAATGCCAACAAAGACAAGCCGCGTATTGTGGCGTTGCTTTCGCCGACGTGTGGCGGGTGCGTTCATGCTGCTCGTGCGCTGCAAAAAGAGATCATCGAACAATATCCGGAAGAAGATCTCAGTCTCTTGATCGTATGGGAGCCGATGTTAGGTTCGGACGATCAGCCAAGCGCCGAGAAGAGTTCGACCATCTTCGACGATCCGCGCGTCACACAGTATTGGGACTCTCAACGGCTCAGCGGTAACACCTATTCAACGCAGGTCTATCCCGATCGTTTTCGTCAAGTGTCGCAAGTGATGCCGGAGGATCATTTTCTCGCTGCGATGTTCAAGCAGATGGCTGACAGATCGCCCGAACAGATTCCGATGTGGGACTTCGCTCTGTTCTACCGGGCCGGCGTGATCTGGAAGGACGCTCCTCCCAAGCCGCAGGGTTTCATCAGACAGCTCGCCTACTCCCCGATGCAAAATGGATCGGGCTCGACGCTTTTGGTCGATGACTTTTCACAGCCGCCGATCCAATCCGACTGGTTCGATGAAGTTCGACGAGAGATGCGATCATTGATGAGTAAGGATGCAATCGATGCCCAATCGATCGGCGTAGACTCCGGCGTGAATCTCCAATTCCTATCATTTCCCTCTTGCCCGAACACGCCCCAGTTGCGTGAGCGGCTGACTGCGGCGATCGCGGAACTTGGGATCGATCTTCCGGTAGTGGAGGTCAACTTGATGGATTTGGATAAAGGCGACCCGCGGCTGTGTTACGGAGCGCCGACGATCCTCATCAACGGTAGTGACTTACTGGGACAGGACCCGGCCGGGCGGCCTGGATTGCAATGTCGAATCTATGCCGATCGGGGGCTTCCGAGCCTCAATGAACTCCTCCAACGGCTGCAAAGCTGCTGTTCGGCAGGGGATGACAACTGAGAGAGCTTTGCCCTTTGGGGCGAATCGATCGTTGAACCTGTAAGTCACACCCCACTCGCTCTGAACCATGCCACTCCTGTACACTTAGTACGGCACACCGGCAGCTATCAGTAGACACCTATACGATGTGGCGTAGGGTAGTGCATGGTTTTAGCATCGGACCAGACAGAGTTTGCCGCGAAGACGGTTGTCACCACCTTGCTGCTGACCGACCTTGTTGACTCCACGAGCTTGGTCGATCGGCTTGGTGATGCCCAGGCAGCGTCGATCTTCAGCCAGCAGGACCGCTTGGCCCGCGATTTACTCAAAGCCCATGGCGGTCAGGAAATCGACAAGACGGACGGGTTCCTGATGCTGTTCGCTCGACCCGTCGATGCTGTTCTCTATGCGCTAGCGTACCACGAGGGCTTGGCGAAACTCTCAGCCCAACTAGGAACGACCCTTCAAGTTCGGACGGGCGTTCATCTCGGTGAGTTGATTGTTCAACGCAACGCACCGGAAGATGTCGCTCGCGGCGCGAAGCCGGTAGAGGTGGAAGGGCTCGCCAAGCCGATGGCCGCTCGCATCATGTCGCTGGCACTCGGTGGGCAGACGCTCATTACACGCAGCGCGTTTGATCTGGCGCGCCGAGGAGTGGTTGGCAGCGACGACGCACCGGGCGACACCAAATGGATGGCTCATGGACCGTACGTTCTTAAGGGTTGTGATGAGCCGGTCGAGATTTTCGAGGTTGGCATAGATGGGGAGGCGCCATTGTGCGCCCCGCCGGATTCGGCCAAGGCCAAGCGGTCAGTCGCAGCTGGTGATGAGGAAACACTCGGATGGCGACCCGCGGCAGGGCAACCCATTCCGCAGCGAAAAGGCTGGAAACTAGTTCGCAAGCTCGGCGAAGGCGGATTCGGCGAAGTTTGGCTGGCCGAGAATCAACGAACCAAGAGTCGTCGGGTTTTTAAATTCTGCTTCGACGCCGATCGACTGCGCTCGTTAAAGCGCGAGTTGACATTGTTTCGTCTGCTCCGTGATGCGCTGGGTGACCGCAAGGACATCGCGCGGCTGTTTGAAGTGCAACTCGAAGAGCCGCCGTTCTTCCTGGAAAGCGAGTTCACACCGCTCGGAAGCCTGGTCGATTGGGTTCAGACGCTTGGAGGAATAGAAAAGCTCCCGTTGCAAACGCGACTCGATTTAGTCTCCCAGACGGCACGTGCGGTCGCCGCGGCCCACTCTGTCGGAATTCTGCACAAGGACATCAAGCCCGGCAACATTCTCGTGTACGAAGACGAAAACGGTCAGCCGCAGCCACGGTTGGCAGATTTCGGAATCGGGACGTTGACAGATCATGATGAACTGACAGGTCGCAACATTACGATGGCTGGGTTTACGTCCGATCATGAGACGGATGATTCCAGTCTGGCGACGACGCGAATGTACGCGCCGCCGGAGTTGTTGGCGGGCCGGCCGTTCACCGTGCTTGGCGATATCTACGCGCTCGGTATCTTTCTCTATCAGATGGTCGTAGGGGACCTTGAACGTCCTCTGGCGCAGGGTTGGGAGCGAGATGTCCCGTATCCTGTCTTGCGCGCTGATATCGCTGTATGTGTTGAGGGTGATGAAGAACAGCGAATGGGCAGCGCACAAGGACTGGCCAAGCTGTTGGAAACGCTGCCGCAACGACGGAGAGCTGCGCGACGCAAGCGCCTCACCCGACTCGGCGCCATGGCTGCCGTCGTCCTCGCGGTTTTGTTGGCGATCACGGGCTGGCTCTTTGTCCAGGAGCGCGGCCACCGCCGGCAAATGACGGCTAAGAACCACGAGCTTGCAGTTCAATTGAACATGACCCTGATCCGACATGCCGACTCATTGTGGCGAGAAGGTGAATATGCGGACGCCGAAACGAAGTATCGCACGGTTCACGAATTCCGTTCCAAGGAGTACGGTGACGAGTCGCTGGAAATGGCTGAGGTCTTGAATGGTCTCGCGGCATGCCTGACAGACATGGCCCAGTTCACCGAGGCTGAAGAGAAATACCGCCAGGCTCTTGCCATTCGACGTCGACTGGCGCCGGGGAGAGTGGTGCACGCCCAAGGCCTCAACAATCTCGCTACCTGCCTTGTGCATCAGGACAAGTTTGCTGAGGCCGAACCGTTGCTTGATGAGTGCCTGGCGTTGTGTCAAACGCTCGAGATTGACCGCCAACAACCTCAGTACTTTGCCATCTTGCTCGACAAGGTAGCTATCTGCCTAGCGCACAAGGGCGAATATACGAAAGCCGAAGGCCGCTTTCTCGAGGCCATCGCGTTCAAGGAATCGAAGTTTGGCGACGAGCATTCGTCGCTGGCCACCAGCCGCCACGGCCTGGCGCAGTTGAAGTTTGACCAGGGCGACTATGAGCGGGCCGAACGATGGTGCCATGACGCGCTTGCTTCGAGACAGCGGGTGCTCCGCCCCGGACATCCGGACGTCGCCGACTCTCTTCATTTGCTCGGGGAGATCCTGATCGAGCGAGACGACCTCGTCGGGGCCGAAGACCGACTACGGAAGGCTCTGGAGATGCGCGAGAATGAAACTCCTGCGGTTGCGTCGCGGGTAGCCGAGACACGGAGCGTCCTGGGCGGGTATCTGACCGCTGCGGGCCGCTACGTAGAAGCCGAGCCGTTGCTGGTTGAGAGTTTGCCGATCATTCGCAAACGTTGGGGCGAGCAGCAGAAGCACACGCTGAAGGCATTGGACCGCATCATCAACCTCTACGAGGCGTGGGGCAAGCCCGACGATGCGACCACCTATCGGAACATGCGTACCGCGAACTCACCGTGATACACCGGTGACAAAGACTTGTTTCCGCCGGGACTGAAGATGTCTTAGCCCAGGAGTGGTCTTCGCCGTTGGTGCCGTGCACCAACTGCTGCGATCATAAACAAGCCCAATGCTCCCGGAGCAGGAAGCATAGCCATTTCAACACCTCGTAGCGCGATCACATAGTCGCCGTCAAAGTCTCCTCCCGGATCCCCAGCCCAACCGGTGATCGGCATCATGCCGCCGGGACCGTCGGGGCCGGAGATCTCAGTGGCGTTCATTTGATCGAAGATATCGAACATGCCTGCGCTGAATGGGTCATGGTTGAATCGTGTGATCGCGAGGTAGTAGAGCCCGGTCGCGTCCACGCCGTCCCCAAAGCCATCCGTCGTATCAGGCAGGAGCAACGAGAATCGCCCTCCAAGCTCGAAGTGGTCGTCGTTTCCCATTACACCGAGCGCATCTCCTCCAACCATTATTGGCTTGAACAGCCACAGTTGGGTATCGAACTGCGCATTGGCGTCGTCCAGTTCAGGATCCGCTGGATCGGTCGTGACGCGAAAATCCATCAGATTGACAATGTTGATTAGGTACATGTCTACGGTATCGGTGTCACCGGGGAATGGTGACATACCAAGGCTGCCGTTGATCATCATCAAGCTGCCGGGACCCATGGTGACTTGGGCTCCCGGGGGCAGATCGCCCGCGTCGCCCATCTCTGTCCACTTCGGCCCGGAGGCCATCGCGGTAGCTGTCAGCGTGATCGCCACCACGGCCGCGAATCCTGCCTTGACGAACGAATTCATCATGCTCTTCCTCCACGCACGAATACTCACAAAAGGCCCGGGTCGCGCTGGGTGCCGAGCCTGATCGCTCCACCTCGGGCCGCTTGTGCGAGAAGCAGGTCCGCATGGACGTCTCCTGCTCAGCGACTTTACCCTCTCAAGCTATCACCTTGGCGTCCGCTGGCAAGGGAAAAACTACCAGTTTCAAGGCTCGACCCCGCTTGATACGTCTCTGAGATCAATGACTGTACAGATTGATACCCGTTGCTGGAGCGACCGGGTCGGCTCAGCCTGACCATCGACGCTCGCCAAATACTGGCCGTGCTCGGTACCATGCTCCCCGCCGTACCAATGGGTACGGAGCGTTGGCGAGGAGAGGCACGATGGCTCGAACGCACGAGCAGGTCAACCACGGGAAGCTGCTTATGGATCGCAGTGGCTCTCGCTCATCTAGCCGTCGCTGGTCAGGTGACGACGGCCTTGGCAAACACTGCAAATGCCGCCGGCGCTACGGTCGATGGCGTTGCCGGTAGCCAGTCTGACGCCCAGCCTCCGGATCAGGACGAGGGCGACCTGTTCGGCGAAGACAATGATGATCTTCTCGGTGGTGAGGACGACGATTTGCTGGGTGG
Organism: uncultured bacterium; assembly: GCA_965369945.1. GTDB lineage: Bacteria > Planctomycetota > Phycisphaerae > Phycisphaerales > SM1A02 > JADFNO01. The sequence continues at coordinate 9,352 of CBDUST010000072.1, forward strand.
TGACGATGATCTAATTGGTGATGAGGGGCCAGGAGAACGGGCAGAGGTGGTGAACGATCTAGCGAAGCAGGAGGGTTCCGACGTGCTTCAGCAACTCAAGGCTCTTCGACTGGATATATAGGAATCGGGCAGCTGGTCTTTGGATGAGGCAAACCTTGCTGTTCGATACCGTCCGACTGGTCACGCTGATCCGTTCCTGCGAGCTTGGCTCGACATAACTTCGTCTGGGGCAGCCTCGCCCAACCCTGCCACGACCCAAGCTGTGTTTGATTCATCGCGCCGCGAAAAGGCGCCAGGAGGGTGCGTGCGGTACCATAGCGTTGATGCAGTCGATGACGGCCAATCCACCGGGTTCCAGGTGAATTGGGTCGGTGCGAGGCCCGTGTTAGGCGAGCGCTCTTTTACTACCTTCGTTCATCGACCACATTTCAAGTTCGATCAGTTTGGTGATTGCACCGCATGCCATTCGATCAGGACCATCGACAGCCGGGTGTTGCAAGAATGGAGGCAGACGTATTCCGGCTCGGATATCCACTCGTACACTACAAGTTTCAATTCAGTATCATCATCCCAGTGCGCTGCCTGTCACGCCTCAAGTGGAGCCGGCGATGATTGTCTGACCTGTCACAACTATCATGTGGGTTTGTTCGAACGGTCTAGGCGGTTGTCGCTATCACACTCCAGCGGTGATCCGACGCCATGATAACTCACGCACCAATGCATCCACATACTGTTGTTGTAGCGAACTGCGACAATCAATCCGAAGCAGCAGGTGAACGATGCGCGTGCTAATCCTCGGAATCGGCGACGCCTTCACGCACTCGCACTTTAACACCAGTGCGCTTATACAAGCTCCTCAAGGGTATGTGCTGCTAGATTGCCCGGCATTGATTCATCGCGTTCTTCACGAGTCAACCCAAAGAGCCGGATGGAACGTCCAACTCGACAATATCCGGGACATTATCATCACACACCTGCACGGCGACCATTGCGGAGGACTCGAAGCCTTTGGCTTCTGGCAGGCACACGTTCGAGAGTGCGTTGGAACGTGCCCTCGGCCGAGCATTCACACCAGCTCCCCGGCCGCCGAGCGATTGTGGGAGCGTCTGGCTCCGGCTATGGATCGGGCAGGTACCCAAAGACCACTTGCATCGCTGCAAGATTACTACGACGTGCAGATTCTCGAACCGGGAGTCACGACCGACGTGTCGGAGCTTTCCGTCCAATGTCGCTTTACGCGGCACCCGATCCCGACTACCGGGTTGTTGATCAGCGACGGCTCAACAACGCTCGGATGGTCCGGCGACACTCCATTCGAAAAGCAGCACATCGATTGGCTGAGCCAGGCTGATGTGATTGTGCATGAATGTGGACCGGCTCCCTCCCATACGCCGATTGAGCAACTCAACGCACTACCGGAAGAATTGCGAGCGAAGATTCGGCTTATTCATCTGCCCGATGGCTTCGATCCCTCGGTCACGGACATGAAGCCGTTGGAAGAAGGCGAAGTGCTGGAGTTCTAACCTTGGCGGCAGCGCGATCAGTCTGTGAAATGAGCATCGATAGCCTTCTGAGCGGGAGGCCTCCATTGTGGCGGCACCAATACTAATGTCGCTAATACCACCAAGGCGAACGATACGTAGGCCGTGGTAAACGCCCATGTCGGAAATTCGTAGAACAGTATCTCTCTCACAAGTCGCCCGACGAATGAGATATCTTCTTCAACGATCTGACCCGCGCTCATGCGCAATTGATATTCCCAGTCGGTGAGTGGGCAGATCATTCCTACGACGGCTTCGAGCGCAACAAAGACGATCGCCAAAAGATGCCCAACACGAAACCACCGATTACGAATCCACTGCCAACGCAGCGCTGCGCCGATCAGTACGGCCAATTGGCCACCAACAACAAAGGCAATAAAGGCAAGATGAATGCCAGCGAGCAGATCGGCCAAGAGAGCATAAATCATATCGGTCCTTCCCCCAGATCAGTGGGACGAGTCTATATAAGGATAGCCGCGGTGGGACCTGTAACGCATGGGCGTGGTTTGGGCTCGTGGCCGGTAACGATCCCGACGACCCCGGCCTAAACGGCAACCGGCATCTGCCGGACACACGCATCTCTGCCGGCTTCACCGAAGCGTATCGGATCCCGATCTGGACTTTTGCGTTGCCATTCCCTCGTAACACGATATAATGATCTGTAAGTCTTCTGTATGACTCAGGCGGGCATTTGCTCTGGGTTTACAGGCGATTCACTTGAGGAGAGAACCAAATGACGCAACTCTGCAAGACAACGGGATTCCTCGCAGCCGTATCGATCACGAGCCCGCTGTGTGCCTCGCCCGGGGCCCAAGCCGACGTCTTCGAGGTCACCCTCGAGGGCTGGTCGTTCTGGTACGACGGTCAGCAAAACATGGACATCGAGCTGACCATCGATCCCGGCGACACGGTCCGCTGGTTGTGGGTCTCGGGTTTCCATAACGTCGTTTCTGGATTTCCCGACGATGGGAATGAGGGGGAATTGTTCTTCAGCGGTCCGCCCATCGACGAACCGGGGACGATCTTCGAGTTCACCTTTCTTGAGCCGGGGGTCTTTAGCTATCACTGCCATCCGCACGGAGAATTCGGCATGATCTCATTCGTCACAGTGACTCCAGCGCCTGGTGGCCTCGGGATGCTCATTGCCGGTGGAATGCTATGTGGTCCTCGTCGACGACGACGACCAACATAGCCAGGACATCGATCAGCCATGCAACTGGGCGTGATTGAGTCAACTCGGTCCGCGTCAAAGCCGAGTGTGCCTGCGCCCACTGAGGCACTGGATACACTGACGAATCGCCCCTCGCGCTACGGGCGTTGGCGCGCTGCGACACTCACTGGGGTGTACGTCCTCTTCGCGATGCACTTCGCCCATTGGAAGGTCGCAGGCAAGACGCTTGCGCCGCTGGAACTCAACGAAGTGATGTATACGCTCGAGCTCGGCATCGTTACAGCCGGGTTTCTGTTCATGGTCGCAGCTTTCCTCTCGGCCGCAATCTTCGGGCGATTCTTTTGTTCGTGGGGATGTCACATCCTGGCGTTGGAAGATCTTTGTGAATGGTTACTACGCAAGATAGGTATCCGACCCAAGCCCGTGCGATCTCGAATGCTGTTACTCGTTCCGCCCGGCGCGCTGTTTTACATGTTTGTATGGCCACAGATCGCTCGGCTATTTCGTGGCGATCCGTTTCCCGAATTGAGACTATTATCCGATGCGGACGGCTGGGCGTCGTTTGTCACCACTGACTTCTGGCGCAATCTCCCCGGTCCAGGCATCACAATCATTACATTCCTGGTCTGCGGTTTCGCGATCGTCTATATCCTCGGATCACGATCATTCTGTTTGTACGGTTGCCCCTACGGCGTAGTGTTCGCACTGGCCGATCGTATCGCACCAGGTCGCATCATCGAAAAAGGCAAATGCGAACAGTGCGGTCATTGCACGGCGGTGTGTTCATCTCATGTACGCGTCCATGAAGAGATCGCCGAGTATGGAATGGTCGTTGATCCGGCCTGCCTGAAGGATCTGGATTGCGTGAGCGCCTGTCCGAATCAAGCACTGGGATATGGATTCACTCGTCCATCGCTACTGCGTTCATTCAGTCGCATTGGTCGTCGGCGTCTGCGGTATGACTTTACGTTGACAGAGGACGTGCTGATGGCTGTCGTCTTCTTTGCGACTCTGCTGATCTTTCGCGGGCTTTACAATCTCGTGCCGTTTCTGATGACATTGGGACTCGGCGGGATATTCGCCTACCTCGCCGTATTGACTCTCAGGCTCTTCAAACGTCCCAACGTTCGACTCAACCAGTTCCAGCTCAAACGATCAAACCGCCTCACAGCTTCGGGCGGTAGCTTTGCAGTGCTGATAGCTGCGCTGGCCGTGTTTGTGATTCATAGCGCTTTCATTCGATATCATCAGTTTCAGGGCCAGCGTGGCTTCGAGCGGATCGCATGGTATCTCGATCACGAGGGAACAAACCCTCCGGAATCGCTGGTAGGCGCTTCATTGGGACATTTCCAGGCGTGCGAACGTTGGGGGGTGTTTCGATCGCCGCTGTTGGATTACCGATTAGCGTCGTTGTATTCGTTTGCCAGCCCGCCGACGGAAGCTGAGTCCTACTACCGACGGATCCTCGCGCGCGATGAGCTTGACTATGGATCACGTCTTCAGCTGGCTCGCATGTTGGTCCGGTGTGGACGGATCGAAGAAGCTCGTCACGAATTATCGATCGTCACATCGGCCACACTCGCAGACAAGGATCAGGGAAATCTAAGCCATATGCGGTCTGACGCATACCGACTTCTGGCCGAGATCAATGTGAGTTTGGGCGAGGGCGCTGTGGCGGTAGCCGAGTATCGTCGTGCGCTCGTCGAACATCCAGATGCGGTCGACATTCACCTTAGTCTGGCGGAGCTTCTCGCTTCTGAAGGTCATCTTGAGCAGGCTGTGGGGGAGATGCGCACCGCGCTGAAGCTTACTCCCAACTCGGCTCCAGCCCATTACAACCTCGCAGTGATGTTAGCTGTCATGGGACGGGACGTCGAAGCGGTTGAGCAGTATCGAACCGCGATACGTCTCGATCCGCGCGATGCCGAAAGTCACAACAATCTCGGGTTTCTCTTTGCTAAACAAGGCGAATTCGATGCCGCACAGGAATTGTTCCAGCGCGCGATACGTCTCCGGCCGACGTATGCCGAGCCACACTTCAACCTCGCACGACTTTTGATGCAGGTTGGTCGCGCGACCGAGGCTGGACGATACCTGCGCCGCGCCGTGGAACTCGATCCACGGTACGCTTCTTTGCTTGGCAATACACCTCCGACTACTGGTTCGGCGAGCGAGTAATCTGCCAAGTCGATAGACTGTGAGTCTGTTTCAATTGAATCCGGAGGCCACGCCTATCACACTAGATAAGCGACGAAGGTAGAGTAGAAGTAGGAAACATCGAGATGAGCCGCGATTCGAGTACCGAGGTACGTATACCGATCGGGAAAATCAACCTGCCAGGAACGCTCACCATCGGGCCTGACTGTAAGGGCATCGTCATCTTCGCTCATGGCAGCGGCAGTAGTCGAGTAAGTCCTCGTAATGTCGCCGTTGCCGAGTTGTTGGTGGGTCAAGGCTGCGGCACGCTGTTGTTTGACTTATTAACCGAAGATGAAGCGGGCTCTCGCGCGAATGTGTTTGATATCGATCTGCTTGGGACGCGGGTCATTCATGCAACGCATTGGCTCATGCAACAGGAGGCAGCACGCGGACTCCGGATTGGCTACTTCGGCGCGAGCACAGGTGCCGCTGCTGCGCTTGTGGCCGCAGCGGAGCTTCGTGATGTCGTGGCGGTTGTTGTTTCACGTGGTGGTCGACCTGATTTGGCAGGAAACGCGCTGCCGCGTGTGATTGCGCCAACCCTGCTGATCGTCGGATCACTCGATCAAACCGTGCTCGACCTGAATCGCAGTGCGCAAGCGAAACTGAACTGCGAGACGAAGCTCGTGATCGTCGATGGTGCGACGCATCTATTCGAAGAGCCCGGCAAGCTGAGCTACGTCGCTCAGCAAGCGGGCTCCTGGTGCGTAGAGAAGTTTACGAGCTGACAACGACTCGAGCTGTACTCACTCCAATCCGCCAACAGGACAAGAAGATCGCACGAACCTATCGATCCGTCGCAACTGCTAGTTAGATATTGTCCAGAAGACATGGTCAACGCAATCGGTCCATGGGAATATGAATATAAAGCTCACTACACGAACTTCGTATCGAGTCCTCACAGCACCAGTGCCGGGCTCTACGTGGTCCGCCGGTGTGCCGGCAAACGTTCTGACCGTATCGGCGTTGAGCGATTGCCCATCCACACCAACAACATCCCACGTATCCGTGTTGAAGTTCCAGAATGAGATTGTGAGTTCCAAGCCGACGGTGTTCGCCGACGATTCGATCGTCACGTCCAGTGTGGCTGGCGAATCGTTTGGCAACGTTCCTAGAAAATCCAGCGTGATCGGAGCTTCGGTTGGATTCAGTACGATGCCCGGGTTGTAGCACAGCTTGTCGTCATCCGAATCCAGAAGGCTGTCCAGATCTCCGGAAAGATGGAATCCGCGGAAGGCATTGAAGTCGCCGAGAATGTCGTCGGTGGAGGGTGGCAGGCCGGCGATCACGACCGCCCCGTCGCCGCCGGGGGGCAGCCTGACCACCGCGGCGATGTCCACGATCCCGTCGCCGGTAAAGTCGGCGGCGAGGGCGTTGGACGTCCCCCAGCCCGTGCCGTAGCGGTCCTGCGGCTGGAGCGTGCCGTCATTGTTGCCGAGGAAGATCGACACGTCCTTGGGCGCGTTGTTGCTCAGGATAATGTCGGCGAACCCGTCGCCGTTGACGTCGGCTGCCTCGATCTCGTTGGAAATCCCAAAAGCCGTCTCGGCGCCGCTTGGACCGCTATAGAAATTCCTGGCCCCAAACGACAGATCGCCGTTGCCGAGCTGCGTGCCCGCGAAGACAGTTCGGTGGAAGCCATTCATCTCCGTTACGTGCAGGCAAAGATCCTGGTTTCCATCAAGATTGAGATCGGCGAGAACGAAATCAGAAACGCCGCCTTCGCCGACCACTAAGTGGGCTCCGAACGACAGGTTGCCGTTGCCGGGAAAGACCGTCATCCCGAGCGACGTTATCGAGACGAGATCGACGTTGCCATCGTGGTCGAGGTCGGCGCCACCAATGCGCCACGGCAGTCCGAATCCCGTCAACG
>CBDUST010000073.1:0-15909 GCA_965369945.1 uncultured bacterium
CGTAGCTTGCGTACTAAATCTAGGTAGTTGGGGTTGAGCGCAGTTTTGTGTTTGGAAGAACCCTCACCCCTAACCCCTCTCCCAAAGGGAGAGGGGGACCTGAAGGCCTTTCCTCTTATCCCCTCCCCCTCTGGGAGAGGGTTAGGGTGAGGGTCTTCTCTCTTCTTCCCTTCCCAAGGCATCTCCGCATGCAACACATTCGTCCGCTCCATCACCACCACGCGGTCATCAGTGCGCAAGCGATAATCCAACACCCCATATCCGGTGTCGATCGCATACACCTTCGCGGTCCCATGCTTCAGCAAGCAATCCGTAAATCCGCCAGTGCTGCAGCCGAAGTCCGCACAGACCAGCCCGGTCACATCCACGCCAAACTCACGCAGCGCATGCTCGAGTTTCAACCCCGCGCGCGAAACGTACTTCTTGTCATTGCCTTGCGTCGTGATAACTCAACAATAGCGCAGATTTCTAGGTTCTGTCTGATGAGTCAAAAGAGTGCTCTTCATTCTTGGTGGGACGGGCTTCCAGCCCGTCGTCTTCACTCTTACGGACGGGCAAGATGCCCGTCCCACTAGTCGTCAGACAGGTCCTAGGCGGCACGGATCGCGTCCCTGAGGATGTCGCCTCGCAGTTCCGCGTGCATCGCGTCCAGCATGACTAGATCGACTCGATCTACCTCGAGAACCTTTTGTAAGTACTGCTGCACTCTGATGAATTGGAACAGGCCGATCGGCCGATCGAATTCCACCAACAGGTCAACATCGCTGCGATCAGTCGCTTCGTCGCGGGCCAGGGAACCGAACAGCGACAACGACTTGACACACATCTGTCGAAGCTCGTTACAGTTCGCTTCCAGCTTGTCTAGGACTTCCTGTCTGGTCATGGTCTGACTCCTGGCTATCCAACTTTACATGGTATGCCACCTTCGCTGCCAACACCGCCATCTTCTCCACCTGACCGACTACATAGTCCGAACCTCATCCGCCCCGACTGGGCCTACGCCGCTACATTCGCTCAAAGAGTATCTCCAAGAATTTCCGCGTACGTTGGCACAGAAATTCACAGAAAACCATCGGATCAGTTCCAGAATCTTCGACGGCGAACGACACGTAAGTGACATCTTCGATCTTCACGTTCGGAGCAGGAACGACTTGGTCGGTAGCCGGATCGATGGGCGCGCCGATAATGTGTTGTCCATGAAACGTAACTCCGTGAGTGTGAATCATCGTCGCTTGCAGTGTCGTAACTCTAGTAGCGGGGCGCGCATCGCACTCGTGACGCACCAGTCGTACGTGTTTCCCCGAGTTGGACCAGTCTTTCAAATTAGCCAAGTCGGATCGTTTGGTGGAGAAAGGTTGCGCCTTGAGTATCAAGTCGTAGATTTCCTTCTCATCCTGCTCAAGATGCTGGATGTGAATTTTCGCCAATGCCTTATCGAATTCTTCTGGGTTCTTGCAAATTGGAAAGTAGACATCCTTCGCGACTTTGCCTCTCTTAGCATGATCGAGCCTCGGGTCAACGTGCATCTCCCAAATCCGCACCATCGTCATATCGAGCGCGCTTCGGAGCTTTAGAAGCACCTCATGAAAGAGGTTTTGGGCGCGGAAGGTCATGTTCTGCGTTCCCACACACTTGTCGTACTCCCGCAACAACTCTTGCAGTAACTCATCAGCGCGATCAAGGACGCTCGTCAGTTCTGCATCGATCGGGCGATACAACTCAGATTGATGTGGATCCATCACACGCCCACCACCGCGATCTTCGCGCGGTCGGCTGCTTCGAGCACCTTGGGCTTGTCGATCAGAATCACACGGCCTACGCCGAGTGCGACACATCCCGCCCCGGCTTTGGCTAACTGCTCGATCGTTTCCACGCCGATCGTTGGTACATCGGCGCGCATGTCGTGACCCCCGGAAGCTGTCTTCAATAATGTCCAACCCTTGGCGCGACATAATTGACCAGCTCGTTCGATCAGTGCGCTCGTCCCTTCCACCGCTTCGACCGCGATCACATCGCGCTCGCGCACGGCGATCGATTGGCCGACGCCAAGCTCGACGATTTTTTCAAGCAGCGGCCAGCCGAACTCGATATCGCCGCGCTGCTGTGGGCTGGGCTGCGTTGAACCCATGACACCCTCGCCTGCCAGGTGATCGGGGATGTACGTTGTAGAGTCGATGAGTGTGATTCCGTTTGCCGCCAGTTCATCCGCCAGCGCCGCCAATAACGCAGGCGTTCGCCGATCGTGACGCAAACGACGGTACCAAAGCCTGACCGCGCGCCAATCCGGCAACTGGCGAACCAGCTTCAGCGGATCGTGCATGCGAGTCTTGGCCACGGCCCCGACCATGATCGCCTCGGTCACCTCCCATCGCCGAAGCAATCGGATCCACTTCCCCAGCTGCACGATCCCCGCCGGGCTAAACGTATCGCAAAGCCCGGGCAGGCTCGCATCATATTGATCGCGAAGGCCCACGCAGCAGACGCTGCGGCCGGCCGCCTTGATGCCCGAAGCGACAAGAAGGGGCAGTTGGCCTTGCCCAGCGATGAGGCCGAGCCGCATGTTCACAGAACTCTCCATTACCCGCTCAGTAGCGCAACAAACTCGTCCACCGTCAAGCCTGATTGCCGGATGATCGCCCGAAGCGTACCCCGATCAAGCTCCCGATGATCAGGGATCGTGAGGATAGTGCGGGGCTCAGCTCGGGTTACAACAATATGGCTGCCCTTGCCTCGGCCCTTGATGATCTCGAATCCCGCCTTGGCCAACGCCTTGACAGCATCTGGCCCGGAGATAACGGGTAGGCCACTACTCATCGGCATCACCCTGACGACTGGCCTCTCGCACCCGCTTTCGCTTTTCTCGCTCTTGTCGGCGTAGTCGGAAAGCTCTTTCTAGGCGCTTGACAAATGGTTCGATATCAAACAGGTTGCCGTTAGAATCATCCCAATGCTCGATAGTAAACTCCTGAGTCGCCATAGCGATATCTCCAGTATTCTGTGGGCCATTGCCGTGCTGCGCAGCCATGCACCGGGCTCCGGTCAATCACCCGACTGGCCTAAATCCATTCAGGCCCTTGGCCGGGCGACGAGTTGCAACGGAGTTACTCTAGTATCTGAATTGAGTTGTCGATGGGGTGGTGGGAACTATTGCGCCCGAATCGGGCAATAAAAAACCCACTGGCCGTGGATTGGCGAGTGGGCTCTTGAATGGCGGAACTGGTTAGGTTGGTTATCCGACGACACAGACCTGAACGTCAAAGCTCTCAGGTGGGACATTCTGGCCGACAGATTCTGCGGCCTCAATCCACTGCTCGATCGCTTCGCGGATATGGGCGATCGCCTCTTCCTTGGATGTGCCTTGGCTGATACAGCCGGGAAGGCTGGGTACCTCAGCCACCCAATATCCGTTCTCGCCGGGATGGAGTATGACCTGTCGCATTCTGATATCAGTGTAGATCGGCTACTGGTAGGAGCAACTTCCGTCTCGGAGATAGGCTATCGCGTTCACCTCAAGGGCGGATAATCCTCATTGAGATCGACCAGAAAGCCCATAACGTGCGGATGAGATAAACACGGACGAGCCGCGATCTGCTGTTGACGTGGTTGCGTACCTTGCAGATGGGTCGATTCGAGCAAACGCTACCATGAACCCCATGGTCTGGATGGTTCTGGCCCTGGCGGTGGTCGGTTTGGCGATCAGTCTGCCCACGACCGCGCTGTTGTGCCGGGTGGGTCATCGCTTGGGCACGCTGGACTCCACCGGTTCGCCTGGGCACGCCAAGCAACTGCGAACGGTGCCCAACATCGGCGGCGTGGGGATTTTTCTGGCGGTGGGTCTGCCCTTGGCCGTGGGTCTGTTGGCGCTGCAGTTGGCCGATACAACGCTGCTGAGCAGTTGGGTCCCCGGGATCGAGCAACACCTGCCGCGCCTCCTTGAAGGAACCGATCAGACCGTCTCATCCACAGCCACTGCATTGGCGATGCTCGGCGGGATGATCGCCTTGCACGTGCTCGGTCTGATCGACGACCGACGAAGTGTCGACCCTTGGATCAAACTCATCGTGCAAATCGGCGTCGCAGCCGTGATAGCGATCTGGTTCGATGTGCGGTTGATGTCGCTGCTGGGGGCGTGGCCGAGCGTTATCGTGACCGTCATCTGGATCGTCGTCGTGATCAACGCGATCAACTTCATGGACAATATGGATGGACTGGCTGGGGGAGTTAGTGCAATCGCGGCGGCGCTATTCATGGCCGCATGTATCGTCAACCATCAGTGGTTCATCGCGGCCACGTTGGCGCTCCTGGTCGGCGGGCTCGTTGGCTTCCTCATATTTAACTTTCACCCAGCCAAGATATTTATGGGTGATGGCGGGTCGTTCGTAGTCGGATTCCTGTTGGCCGTGCTCACCGCGCGAACAACGTTCTACAATCCCGAGCAAACCGACTTCCCGCTGGGTGGCGGGTGGTACGGCGTGTTCATGCCGCTCATCGTGCTGGCGATACCGTTGTACGACTTTGTCGCGGTCACGACCATTCGACTGGTGCAGGGGCGCAATCCGCTCGTGGGTGATCAACAGCATTTTTCGCATCGGTTGGTGCAACGCGGTCTTTCGCAGCGCGGGGCAGTGGCGGTAATCTGGGCGGCCGCGGCGGTCACGGGGATCGGCGGCGTGTCATTGGGTCGACTCGCCGGCTGGCAAGCGGCGCTCGTCGGCGCGCAGACGCTGCTGGTGTTGTTGATGATCGCGCTTCTTGAGCACGCCAGCAGGCGCGCGGTAGCCGGGGATGATCGTTGATCATGATCGGCGACTCCCCGCCAAGTCGATTTGCCCAAGCGATGCGGTGGGTTGGGGGCGTTGGGATCGTCATCATCGCCGTCATGCGCTGCGTGATCTCGTTGGCGCCCCAGATCGTTTTCGATATTGACCCGGCGCTCGATCCGACGCCCTTGGCTGGACTGGGGCCGGCTGGGAGCATTCTCCTTGACGCACTGCTCTTGCTCGCCTGCGCCAGCGCAATGGTCGGTGAAGTGCTGGCCAAGCGAGGAATTGACTGGCTCGTTCTCCTCTTGGCTCTCGCACCAACGCCGATCGTGATTTGGCACGGTTTGGGCGATGCCGGCAACCTCTGGCGCGGCTCGACGTGGGTCGCGGGCATGGCTGCCTGCGCGGTCGGCGCACACCTAGCCCGCGATCGTTCGATGCGTGTGATCCTTCTCTCACTGATGCTCGGCGTGATCGGTGTGCTGCTCGTTCGAGGTGCAGCGCAGATCCTTCACGAATTCCCGCGTGATATCGCGCAGTTTGAACGCACCAAGAACGATTTCTTCGCTGCTCGTGGGTGGGCCATCGACTCGACACAAGCGCTTGGCTACGAACGACGTTTGCGATCAGCCGACCCCACCGCGTGGTTCGTCACAACAAACATCTTCGCGTCGTTCCTGGCCGTTGGATTCGTTGTGGGAATTGGCGCGGCGATCGCGGTATTCAAGTCGCCGCCGAGGCGAGTGTGGCTGGGTGCGTGCATCATTTGGGCCGGGATATGCGGCGGCGGACTCGTGTTGTCCGGCTCCAAAGGCGCGATCTTGGCCGCAATGGGAGGATCGGCGCTGCTCGCGTTTCCTTTATTGCACCGTCGTGTTGAAGCAGTCGTCCAACACCGGATCGGAATCGTTGTCGTGGGGCTTGTGATCGCGGCGCTACTGGGCGTCGTCGTGCGCGGGGCGCTGCTACCCGAGTCATTTCTTGGCGATAAGAGTTTGTTGTTCCGCTGGCACTATCTGGTTAGTGCTTCACAGGTTATCGCGGATAACTTCCTGACAGGCGTCGGACCGGACGGATTCAAAGCGGCGTATACCGCGTTGCGCGTGCCGCGCAATCCCGAGGAAGTCGTCAGCGCCCACAGTATGTTTGTTGATTGGTTGTCCACGCTGGGGGTCGTTGGTTTGTCGTGGATTGCGCTGATGTTCGTTTTATTGTTCCGGTCAGGTCACTCGTCGGATAGTTCTGCTCCGATCGAGAACGTGACCAACGGGCCGACCACAAGGGCACCGTTGTATACGGCCGTGGCCGTTGTCGTCTTTGGGTTGCTGCCGGCGTTTGTGTTGGAGTTGGCCGCTCTGGATACCGCAACGAAGGAGGCGATGCGCGTCCTGGGAATCTTGGTGTTTATTCTCACAGCGGCGGGATTCGCTGTGCTACTTCATTCGGTGTCAACTGCTGCTATCAATCGTATTGCCGTTGCTGGTGTTGCAGCGCTGGTGATACATGGGCAAATCGAGATGACGTTCTTCGATCCAGGCTCGGCGGTGTGGGCGCTTTCCCTAATTGGTTTTGCAAGCGGTGCGGTTGCCAGAAGAGGCGGCGTTGTTGTTGGGTATGTCAGCGCAGCCGTTTTTCTTGCAGGGGCGGTGTGGTTGGCCGGTTTTGGTGCAACGCCGATGCGTCGCGCTCAGCAATTGATGGTCGAAGCGGCTGACACGATACATCCGCCTGCTTTGAGTCGCACCAAGCAAGCGCGTCAACGCTGGGAGGCTGCTGATCTACTTCGCAGCGCGTACGAGCATCATCTGCCCACGGATTACTTTCTGATCGAACAATCTGCACGTCAATTCGCCGTGGCGTCGAGCTTGACTGATGATGCACAACGACTGGAGCTACTGGAAAAGGCGATTGAAGCAGCGCGGCGTGCGATCGATAGACACGCCAAGCCGTCGTCGATCGCCCTGGCCAGCGAGTTGTATCGCCTCAAAGTGATGCGCACAGCCGACGATGCCGACTGGGAGGCAGCGATTCACTTCGCACAGGACCTGACGGAGCTGGATCCGAACGGGATCAGCTCGTGGAAGCGCCTCGGCGATCTGCAATGGGAACATGGTCAGCAATTCGAGGCTGCGCAGGCCTACAAACGTGCGATTGAATCAGATGCGAACTTCGAGCTGGATGAGCTCAGGCAACTATCGCAGCGTGAACGAGAAATACTGCTTGAACGGATCGCGCGAGCTTCGTTTGGCCCCGACGGAGTGGATGCAAACGACAACTGATCGTTTTGCCTGTTAGAACGGATCAATTCGATGCGCGGGCCTGATGGAGTACCGCTCTGAGAGTTGCCGTGTCTGGAGGAGCATCTTCGAAGACGATCGGGTCGGTGAGCGTTGAGCTCAAGATCGCGAGCGTCGGGATTCCGACGTCACCCAGTCGCTCCAGCAGCGCCATATGCTCTGTATCTGACACATCAAACTCGAGTTGTAGGAGTTCAAGATCGGGGTGTTGCAGCAAATCGGAATAGTCCGGGCCTCTCAACGCCTTCGACATTGTGAGTGCGTCGCGTTCCCAAGTCGCCCAGATAAACACGACGGCTACTTTGTTCCTCTTTATTGCGGTGCGCAAACGCCGTGGGGAATAGTCCGACCATCCGGAAGCTTGGGAATCGTCGCCGTCGTCGGATGCCTTCGGTTCTAGGATCGCATAGTGCGGTAGCCCGATCCCGCCGAAGAGTTCTAGGACATCTTTTGCAGGCGACTCTTCGAGTTTCGGGGCCTCATACTTGATCTTCACATAGTCGGCGAGCCGCTTCACAACTCGTTCGTTCTTGAGGGTCGTTGCGTTCATTGTCTTGCACGCTTTGCACCACTCTGCCCACATGTCAATGAAGACGAGCTTGTTCTCGGCTTTCGCTGTGGCTAAGCCCTGATGTGCCGACCCCGTCCAACCCTCTTCGGCAAGGCTGGCTTCAATCGCAGCGCGAACCTCCTTACTATCAACGTTCGTACTGTCGTAAGTCTTCCACCCCAAATAGCCGTAGTATGCTGCAAACGCCAGGATGAACACGCCCATTGCCTGTTTGACACGCACCATCCAGGTGCCGGGCTTGGGGAGGAACGACAAACCCGCACCTGCAAACGGCCAAGGCAGCGCCATTCCGACGCCGAGGAGAAACGGCAACAGCAGTGCGATTTGGGAGCCTTTCTCATGCTGATCAGCGGAATACACGATGACCTGGATCACCACGGGCGCGACGCACGCCCCAGCCAACAAGGCCGAAATACCGCCCATCCCAAACGCTAGAGCGAACGTGCCTCGTTTACCCTTGCCCGCAAGGTCGAATTTGCTTTGCAGCTTCGTAAAGTCGATGGCGAAAACATCCAACATGGCTAAGCCCAACACTACGAAAAGAACCGCGATGCCGACGTTGAACCAGATTGTGGAGTTAATCGCGCCGAACTTAAGCTTGTTCGCCGAGAGTATGACGATCAGTCCCAACGCGCCGTAGACAGCCGCCATCGCCAGGCCGTACGTTCCACCGAGCGCGAATCCGCGCGCTCGCGATCCGGCCTGAGCGCCCGCGCCGATGATCGCAAGGTTGATAGGCATAAGAGGCAAAACACATGGCGTTAGATTCAATGCGATCCCACCCAGGATCACAGCCAACAAGATGATCAGCGGCCCCTTCCCTTCAAACCACCCGGTTTGGACGGTCCCCGATTCAGCATTGTCGATGAATTGAATGAAGTCTTCGACGTTCAGATATCCGCCGGCGGTCTGAAGGATGTCAAAATCCTCAAGCTCGGCCATGATGTCCAAATCTTCATCGGGCGTGAGCGTGACGTGCGTTTCAGGATCAGGCGTTGGCGGGACAACCGGCTCTTCGCCGCCTCCAAAATCAATCCGATCAAACAGTGGGTTGTCAACGCTGGTGATCGGTTCCGATGCCGGCACGACCTTCACCGTGCTGTCGATACTCTTGGAGGTGGGCGCAAGACAGTACTTGTCGTTACACGCCTGGTACGCCAATTCACTCTTGATCGAATACGTGCCCGGCTGGAGATCTTCGGCCACTTGAAGTACGACGCCGATCACGAACTCCTGCTCAAACACCGACATGGGCTCTTCGGAGAACGGGACGTCGAGCATGATGGGCTTGGGATACACAATCCGGCTGACGGTCAGCCCCGCCGGGGGGGTTACGGTCAGGGCAGTTGGGATCAGAAACTCATCGAGCGGCTTGTCTGAATTGACGTGGTATTGCCGCTCTAACCTCACGCGTAATGCGGCGTGGACGGTGCTGCTGGGGTGTGCGGCATCAGACTCGAAAATCCAGTCGGTATCGATCTGGACTTCCCCAAACTGCCCGATGGCCGGCGCCGCCAGGGTTCCAGCAATCAACAAGCAAACAACCCGCCCAAGCATCATCATGATCGATAGCCTCCAAGGCCCTGCAAACGGCTTGTCTGGCCTATGGCCCTTCAAGTGTCCCCGGCTGCCGCTCCGATAAAGCCTAGGGTCAACCAACAGTACGTCCCAGGTGCGGTCGGGGGAAGCCCCTCGGCGTGTCTCGGACGACTCAGACGTACAAACCCGCCGGCCGCTCCAGACATTCCCGCTTTGGGCCTATTGCCATGACAGACGTTCTTGACCAATCTGAAATTGACGCGCTCATGAGCGCCGTCACCGAAGGGGAGGTGGAAGAGCCCGGGGAACAGGCCCAGATATTCTCGAGGCACCGCAGGGACCTTGAGAATGTCGAAATCCGCGATTACGACTTCAAACGGCCCGAGCGGATCAGCAAGGATCAGATGCGGGCGTTGCAGACGCTGCACGAGGCGTTTGCCCGGAACTTCGGTGCGGCGCTATCGGGATTTCTACGGACGATCGTGGAGGTCCGTGTGGCGACCGCAGAGCAGATGACCTATTCGGAGTTCACGTCGAGCCTGCCCAACCCCACGAGCTTCAACCTGATCGAGGCTCCCGTTCTCGGCGGTCAGCTTTGCCTGGAGATCAGTCCGCTGATCATCTATCCCATCATCGACCGGCTATTGGGCGGCTCTAACGAGAACATCTTCATTCCGCAACGGCCGTTGACGATCATTGAAACCAGGTTGATCAAGAAGATCCTGGATCGGGCTGTGACCGCTCTGATCGAGGCGTGGGAGAGCGTGAAGGAGATCGACTTCACACTCGGGGCGTTGGAATCCAACCCGCAGATCGTTCAGATCGTTCCGCCCAACGAGGTGGTCGTCGTGCTGGGGTTCGAGCTGAAGCTGGGCAACCGGGCGGGGACGATGAGCTTATGTATCCCGTTCACAGTGATCGAATCGCTCATCGAGGACATCGCGGCCCAGAGTTGGTTCCAGTCTGGGCGACATCGATCGGATGATCACTGGAGCAATCTCGTCGGCCAACGCATCGCCGACGCAGCCCTCGAGATTTCCGCCGTGCTAGCCGAGACAAGTATCACCATGGCGGACCTAAGGTCGCTCGAGGTCGGCGACCTGTTGACCACCGAAAAGCCGGCGGATAGCCCGGTGACGATCGCCGTGGAGGGTGTTCCGAAGTTCATCGCCAGGCTTGGCCAGTACCGCGCCAACCGGGCTGTGCGCGTCATGGAGTCGCTTGAGGCGGCTGAGCTGGCTGTAGCCGATGTAGCCGACTGAGCCGGCGGGCGGGTAGGCACCCAAATCACCTGCCATTGAAGGTATCCACTAGTCGCCGCTGGTCATCCGGTGCTTGGATCGCCTTATGGGGCTGGGCCAGATTTGTTGACTTGGCAGCGGCCCCTGCGATATCCTTCTCGGCGTATTGGCCCCTTGTTTCCTGAGTAGGGGATTTGACTGTGATCCTGGTCACCCGACATTCGGTCACCCGCTATGGTCGCTGATCGCGTCCGTCTCCTGTGCTCCGTGCAGGGCGGGCCCAGCCGGCATTGTGCCGTGCCTGTGCGGCCATTCGGTCGGAAGGTGGCAACCTTGACTTGACGCACCGCGACAAGTCGATGGTTCGGCGCCTGACCTTGGTTTGTCGGACGCCCCACACGGGTCACGGGACGTTTCCTCAGGACGCTCGTGGCTTTGTCGTTTTGGACCCGATCGTTTGGTCCCTAGGACCGGCAAATATCCGCGGGAGATAGCTCGCACACGACGTCAACGAACCGCCTTCTCGATACCCAACAACTCAACAACTCAACAACCAAAGAAAACCTCGACGAAGACCAACCATGAATCCTGAGACACTCCGCATCCTCGACGCCATCGCGCGCGACCGGAATATCGACAGAGACCTGCTGATCCAGGACCTGGAACAAGCGATGATCAGCGCCGCTCGCAAGCACTTCAACTCGCTCGACTCAGAAGCCTTCGGCTGTCACATTGACCGCACCAACGGTCAGATCACGATTTGGAGGAACGCTGACGACGATTCGCGCGAGGAAATCGAACTGGAAACGCTCGGCCGAATCCCGGCACAGACGGCCAAGCAGGTGATGATTCAGAAGTTCCGTGAGGACGAGCGGCAAAGCCTTCTCGAGGAATTCTCCAAGCGACAAGGCGAGATCGTCACCGGAATCGCGCACCGCTACGAAGGCGGCGCGCTCGTGGTTCAGATCGATCGCGCCGAGGGATTCATGCCGCGCTCTGAGCAAATACCCGGAGAGCAGTTTCACCCCGGTGACCGCGTACGTTGCCTGATTCTCGATGTCCGTGACGTGGGTAGTCAAGTCAAGATCGTTCTCTCACGCGGGCATCCGGACTTCATTCGTCGGCTGTTCGAGGCGGAGGTCCCTGAAGTCGCCGAGCACGTGATCGAAGTCAAAGCCATGGCGCGCGAGGCCGGGTTCCGCACGAAAATCGCCGTTTCATCGGTGGACTCGAAAGTGGATGCGGTGGGCGCATGCGTCGGCGTTCGCGGTAGCCGAATCCGAAACATCGTCGATGAATTGGGCGGCGAGAAGATCGACATCGTTCGGTTCAATGAGTCCAGCCAGATCCTGATCGCCAATGCACTGAAGCCTGCCGAGGTTGAAGAAGTCAGTCTGTGCTTCGAGCTTGGCCGCGCCACGATTATTGTGCGCGAGGATCAGTTGTCGCTGGCGATTGGTCGCCGGGGCCAAAACGTGCGATTGGCGGCGCGCTTGACGGGGTGGGACATCGACATTCTAACTCCAGCCGAGTTCGCCAAGAGCCTGGAAACATTGGAGCAGACGATCAAACCGATCGAGGGTGTCACCGAGGAAATGTTGGACCGTATGGGGGCGCTGGGCATGATCAGCGTCTTCGATATCGAGGAAGTTGGGGTGAGCGTGATGCAGGAAGAACTGACAATGTCCGAGCAAATCGCTCAAACGGTAGTCGATACGTGCATTGCCCAGGCCAGGATCGTCGCTGAGCAACAGCAGAAAGAAAAGGAAGAGGCCGCGCAGCGCAGGGCCGAGGAGGAAGCCGCGGCGACAGCGCTACTCGGTGGTGGCGATGGAGCCTCGCCCGAGTCTGGTCTGACGGTGGACTTGCAGGCGGAAGCGGCGGCCGCGTCAATATTGGGACAAGCGCCGCCCCAGCCGATCGTCCAAAGCCAATCGCAGGATTCGGACTCGACCGAAACGGGTGAAGCGACGGCAACGGTTGCGGCCAACACCGCCCCGGAGTCAGAAGAGACGACCACCAATAACGAGCCGGCGAAACCTGTGGTGTCCAATGACGAGGCGGTTCAATCGGCTGATCCTCCCCCGCCAGTCGAACCGTCCACGGATGAGGAAGCCACATCAACGCAGTCAGCGAGCGGTGCCGGAGAATAATGGCAAAGAAGGTCGCGACCATCCGAGTTTTCCAATTGGCCAAGGACATTGGCGTGACGTCCAAGGACGTCGTTGCCAAATGTCAGGCTGAGGGGATCGAGAACATCACCAACCACATGTCGGCGGTGTCGACGGGCTTGTCCGCGACGGTCCGAGAGTGGTTCGGCGAGGGTCAGTCGTCTGCGATCACGGCGATCGAGACGGCCGCGCCGGTCGACGTTGCCAAGGCGCGGGCCAAAGTTAAGAAGAAGACTAAGAAGAAGGCAGCGAAGAAGACGGCGACGGAGGTATTAGCCGAGGCCGCACCGACGATGGAAGAGGCGCCGCAGGTTGAGGCCGTGGCCGAGACCGTGGTGGTGGCCGAGCCGCCGCCGCCCGTCCCGCCGCCTGCCGCCGAACCACCGCCGCCACCACAACCGGCACCCGAGGAGCCGGTGGTCCCGGCGCTTGCCCCTGCGGCCAAAGCCCCAACTCCCGTCGACGGTTCGCCGAAGATGAACATCCCGGACCGCCCGAAAGTGATCGCGCGGGTGGGCCCGATGCTCTCAACGCCGACCGAAACCAAGTTGGCCGGCCCGAGGGTGATTCGCGTAGAGAGCCCGGAGGTGATCCGACCACCACGGCCGGCACAGCACCCCGAGACGACGATCCGACGCGGCGGCCCCCGCGCCGGCCGAGGTGTTGGAACAGTCTCGCCCGACGCGCCGCCGTTTGCCGGGGATCCGGCACGAACCGGACGCGGCGCCGCTTCCCGGCGAAACAAACGCCGCACTACAACTGCTCGAGACGAAGGCGGCCGCGTCGGGCGCGCTCAGCCCGGCGATCAACAGCAGCGGTCGGACTGGACCCAGCAGGATTTACTGGAGCGTGACCGCCGGCTGACTCGATCCGGCGGCTTCTTCAAGGCTCATCGTCGCGACAACCTCAAGCGCACCACCGGTGCTGGGCAACGCGCGCTAAGCCCAGCCGAGGCGGGCGGGACGGTCGAGATTCAGGAGCCGATCACGATCAAGAACCTTTCTTCAGCGACTGGTGTGAGAGCTGCGAACATTGTGCGTTCGCTTTTCCTGGCAGGAAAACAGGTGACGGTCAACTCCACGATCGACACTGAGACCGCCGTTGAGGTCATGCTCGAATTCAACGTCGAACTGCAGGTCATCGAGCAAATAACCGCTCAGGAACTAATCGTTCAGCAGTTTCGCGAGCGCGAGGTCATCGACGAACGGCCGCGCAACCCGGTGATCACCATCCTTGGGCATGTCGATCATGGAAAAACGTCGCTGCTGGATCAGATCCGCAATGCCAAGGTCGCTGAATCAGAGGCCGGTGGGATTACCCAGGCTACCAGCGCGTTCCAGGTGCCCGTTCGTAGCGGCGACAAAGAACGGCTGATCACCTTCATCGACACGCCCGGCCATGAGGCGTTTACAGAGATGCGTTCCCGAGGAGCGACCGTCACCGACCTCGTGGTGCTCGTGGTCGCCGCGGACGATGGCGTGATGCCTCAAACTGTCGAGTCGATCAACCACGCCAAAGCCGCTCAAGTTCCGACCATCATCGCACTGAACAAGATCGACAAGCCCGAGGCGACCGAGGCCAATCTTCAACGGATCTATGGACAGCTGGCTGAGCACGAGTTGGCTCCGCCGGATTGGGGTGGCTCTACTGAAATCATCAAGACAAGCGCGCTGAAGAACGAAGGAATCCAGGACCTTCTGGACGTGCTGGACTATCAAGCCGACCTGCTGGAGCTCAAGGCCGATTTCGGCGGATTGGCCGAGGGAACCGTGCTCGAAGCAAGGCTCCAAGAGGGACGCGGTCCCGTCGCCAGCGTGCTTGTGCAGCGTGGGTGTCTCAAGAAGGGCGACTTCATCAGCATCGGCCGGGCCTTCGGTCGTGTTCGTGACATCGTGGACGACCACGGGAAGCAGATCACCGAGGCTGGCCCGTCCATGCCGGTTGTGCTCTCGGGTATCAGTGAGGTGCCGGACCCCGGTGACCGGTTCTACGTGGTCAAGAGTCTTAAGGACGCCGAGGCGGCTGCCCAGGAGCGCCGCGACCTGGAGCGCGATCGCGATCTGGCCACGGAGAAGATCACACTCGACAACATCTTCGAACGGATGTCCGCCGACACGAAGAAGGTGCTGCCGTTGATCATCAAGGGCGATGTGCAGGGTTCAGTCGATACGATCAAAGTTGTCCTCGAGAAGATATCCACCGATGAGGTGATGATTGTCGTCAAACACGCAGCCGTCGGCGGCGTCAATGAATCCGATATCCTCCTGGCGAAGGCGACGGGGTCCATCATCGTCGGATTCAACGTCACCTCGTCGGCCAAAGCACGCAAGCGCGCCGATGAGAAGCACGTCGACATCCGTCTTTACGACGTGATCTACGACATCACCGACGATGTGACGAAGGCTGCCGAAGGATTGCTTGATCCTGAGCATAAGATCGAAATCATTGGACACGCAGATGTCCGAGAGGTCTTCAAGATCTCTCGCGTGGGGATGATCGCGGGCTGTTATGTCACCGACGGCGTGATCGAGCGCAACGCGTTCATCCGTATCACGCGCGGCGACATTGTCGTCGAGAAGGATCGGAAGCTCGAGCAGCTCAAGCGCTTCAAAGACGATGCCAAGGAAGTCGGCAACGGTCAGGAGTGCGGCATGAAGATCGAAGGTTACGACGACATCAAGGCTGGAGATGTATTGGAGTGCTACAGGAGACTGGAGGTCAAGAGAAAGCTTTAGGAAGACGCGACGACGGGCCGCAGCAAACCGGCCCAAGTGAGTGGATATTGGTATCGACCGCTCTACATGCGGCGAACAGGATCCACTCGGTGATCGAGCGTTCCCTTTTTCTCTGTTGTGTTGCGGCAGCTTAAGGCGTTGGTTGCAGGATGTCGTGTCCTGGAATGACTTATGAGCATACGAACGGAACAAGTCGCTTCACTTATTCAGCGGGCAGTGCAGAATCAGCTGAGCCGTGGCCTCAATGACCCGCGCATTCGCGGAATGATCTCCGTGACGAAAGTCACCGTAGCGCCTGATCTGACCGACGCGACGATCTACGTATCAGTGATGCCTGACAAGTACACCAACCTGACTTTGCGCGGGTTGCA
Source organism: uncultured bacterium (assembly GCA_965369945.1). Taxonomy (GTDB): domain Bacteria; phylum Planctomycetota; class Phycisphaerae; order Phycisphaerales; family SM1A02; genus JADFNO01. The sequence goes on from CBDUST010000073.1 coordinate 15,689, forward strand.
GCACGCAGCACCTCATCTCCAACGAGCGCTTGGGCGAGCCGTTCGGCTCCGTCGACAGCCGAGGCTGCTATTCAAAGTGGATGAATCGATAAAACTTGCGGCCGAAACGTTTGCCGCAATTACCGAGGTGACCGTAGTGGATCGCCACGCGCCGACCGAAGCGCGGACGGAGGGCTCCGGATCGTGAAGAAAGCTGCTGACGCCGGTCGCAACTTCAGTGC
>CBDUST010000074.1:0-15814 GCA_965369945.1 uncultured bacterium
TTTGTAAATCCACAAAAGGAATATCGGCTTCAGGAGGCCTTTTGAGATAGTTTCTAAGTATCAAGACGGCGAAAGAAGACGCGCCTGACGGAACCCGGGCGCTCGGACATCGAACAATGGTCGACCCGGTTGGAGCAGTGACAGCTCGATCGCAGCCGCGGCTCGCTGCCGTTGTTGCCCGGACGTCAAGGCCGCTTGCAACGACTCTGGAGTCATCGGCTTCCCGAGCAGATGCCGTATGCCTGCGCTGAAGCCCGAGTTGTTGCTCGTCCACCAATCTCCCACGAGTTGTTGATCGGGCCAGGGAAGATCCTCATCGCCATCCATCGAAACATCTTCATCTTCGGGATTCTCGGTGGGGCCGGCCTCGAAGTCTTCGGGCCAGTCGCGTTCAAGATCGTCATAGGCGAGGTCGACGCCAGTGATCATGGTGAACGCTTCGCCAATTGGGCGGGCAATATCGTCGTTGCTCATCATCCCGATGAGCCAGGGTACGAGCACGGGATCGCCGATCGCGCCGGCAACCTTCGCAGCCAGGCGCAATCTCGTCTGGTCGTTGGCAAGTTCCTTCTGCCAGACGAGCGCATTGGCCGGTGGCATGCGACGCGCAGCCATGTCCGCGGCGCGCTCGTCCAGTGGGCTGTCGGACATGGCGATGGCGCGCAGCGGGAGGACGGCGGTGGCGTCGCCGAGCAGCGCCGCCGACCAGGTTGCCCAGAAGCGCACGGCATCGTCTTCGCGGTTGAAATTCATCTTCGCAGCCCGAAGCTGGCTCGTGCTTCCCAGCTCACCGAGAGCCTTGAGCGCTCGTGCTCGCAAAGGCAGGTCGTCGTGCTCCAGCGCTGCGGTCAATGCGGTACTCGGATCCTTGCGATGGACCGCCGTTGCCGCGATCCCGATGCGTTTGCGGGCTGGATCGTCGCTGGCAAGAAGCGCCTCGATGTGTGGCCTCGCTTGTTCGTAAGTCATCCACCCCAATGCCGAGATCACACCGCGCGCAAGTTCGATCTCGCCGGTCCCGGCTTCGAGAACCTCTTCGATGCGCTCCGGATCGTTCGATTCGAACGCAAGGAGTGCAGCGGTGAAGACTTCGCCAGCCTCCTGCCATCCGAGTTCTTCCTTGACAATCTCCCACCCACCGTCGCCTGCAATACGCAGCCCGTCGATGTGCGCCTCCATGCGATCATCCAGCTTGGCTATGTCCTTCAAATCATAATGCGGCGCGCGCACCGCATCGTCGCGCATCGGCCACAGAAGAGCCGCCTCTTCGGTGTGTTGCCCAACGACAATCGGGATATCGTTCACAGTTCGAAAGCCTTTTCGGGTTCATTCGCTAACGCGCGCGCAAGAGCTCACAGCCTGTCAGTCGTCACGGGATCAGCTTCTGGGTTCGAGGTCATCTTTTACGCTGCCTCTGGTTAAGAAAAGGTTTCCTGACACTTTTTCCTCTTCCTCATTCTGTCGTGCTGGGAGGCGGGTTGATGTGTGGATTAGCGTCGTAGTCCAGTTCGGCGAGAAAGTGTTCGGTCAGCTCACCAAGGCTCTCGGGCGTGAGCGCGACACTCGGATCGAGGATCTCCCTTGGCACTGGCGATCCATCCGGATTCGCTTCATCCCGAGCGCACAGAAATCCAAGCCTCTCCAGTACTGCGTCTCGCCACTCCAGGAAGAGCGTCTTCTGTGGCAGCACATGTAACACAGTCTGTTCAGCGATGCCGCACTCTTCCGAGGGAGGCCCATCTTCGGACAAAAAAACCGTATTCATGACTGTCATCAAAGCGAGGCTGATCGGTCCTCGAACGACGCCTGTCCACTCGTCGTGTTCGGTTACGGGGATATCGACGTCCTCGTGTCCCATGACGTACGCCCAGTAAGCTTCGATGTAGTTGTATGGCGTGCTATCGTTGCAGTGCTTTCCGAAACGATAGACGACCCACTCGGCACAACCGATGGCGAATGCCGTGATGCCCATGTTGTGAACTCCATCCAGTTGCGAGACGGTGAACTCATCGGCTGGCGGGAGGACGACGTACGGATCCCAGTCGTCCCAAGAATGGGATAATGGTAAAGTCTCTATTTCCTGAATCGGCACATAAGGTGGGGGCAAAAGAGACATGTACGGCTCCCGAATCGTTAGGGACAGGGCTTTTTGAGCTTCGTTCCCGGACACAAGTAAATGGTCAGTCCAGCGTTCTGCGCATTGGTCATCGTCGTCTGGCAGGTACAGCAGATCGCCTTCCCTTTTACGCTCAGGTAGAGGCGACCTCCGACCGGACTCGGCCCACCTGACTTTAGCACACCGGGAATCCTGCCCCCAAAGATATCCTCCAGGATCTTCTTTTCCGCATGGCCGGCGACCCTCGTACTGGGGTATTTGGGGTTGCCCGGGATTTTCGACTTTAGGCTCATACCAAGCCCCTTGGCAAACCTGCGGAACCGACCTCCCGGCCTGACCGCTTTCATGCCTATCATGTTCGAGGCTCGCTGGCTCATCGATCCGCCCTTTGCCGGCAGAAAACGCGCACCGGCCGTAACGTCTGCTTCCGGATTGGCACTCTTTGCCTCCGCTCTTGACTTTTTCGCTTTCTTGCACTCCTCCTTTTTCTCCTTCTCTAAACTTCGCGGTACCGGTTTTTGAACGAAGCCAGCCAGGCAAACCGTATTACCGTGATTCATCTGCATCTTGTCGGACAAGCGGCAGGCGTTCTTGCCGTCCAGCTTGACGTCGAAGGAATACGTGATCCACGTGGCTTCCTTCATATTGGTGCTGGATTTCACGCCGCCTGCCGTACCCGCCTCGTCGCCCGTACAACGGCTGAACTCCGATCCTTTGATCGCAGCCATGTTGCCGCCGTCTACTTTGACGGTCTTTGTTCCCTTCTTGAGATCGCTCGACATCGAGATGATGACCGGATACGGGACAGGGACCGGTCCGCCAGGCGACGGCGTCTTGCAGACATCCGGCAGCGTGTTCTTCGCGATCCCGCTGCTGCCCTTGTGCACCAGCGAGTTGCTCGCCCCGTTGACGTGGATCGTGACCGCCATCACACGACCCCCGTCTCTTGACCATCTGCATGGAACAGCGCGGCCGAACGTTCGCCTCCTTCGGAACTCGTCCAGAGCAGCGTCAGAGCTCCCCTGGCGTATCCCTTCATCGCGGCGGCGCCCGCAAGCAACACGAACAACGGGCCGGAGGCGGCTCCCACGTCACCCCAGCAGTCGGCCGGAGCGAGGAAGTCGGAGGTGTCCACGAAGCGCTCGGACGTTCGCGCGACCATGAAGCCGAATTCGTCGCCTCGATACGCTTCGCCGTTTTGGTCGCAGATTGTGTCGTCGATCAGTGTTTCGGCTGATGGAAGCGACTGAAGGACATCATGGACCGCCTTGGTGAGACCCTTGCCGATACAGACGGTCTCGGTCTTGATGCAGTTCTCTTCCGGAGCAGTGGCGACGCTTAGCAGACGTCCCAGGACGGCGAGTTCATAACGCGTCGCCGCGGCGTCAGAGCAAAGAAGGCAGAAACCCGCCGCCTCACCCGGTATGAAACCCCAGGCGTTGTCGAGGTTGTGGAGTTGCTCGCAATCGTCCACCCACTCCAACGTGTCCGGGTCCAGGTAGGAGTCCACGCCGCCGACGAGACAGAACTCAGTCTCGCCGCTACGGATCATTTGGCAAGCGGATTCGATCGCCATCAGGCCGGCGGAATGTCCGTTGGACAACGTGGTGGGCTGAGCGATGCGGCATCCGTTGGTGGTCGCTTCGGGGAGCTTCGACGCCAGGCTCGACGCGAGTTCCGCGGGGATGCCCGGCCGGGACTCGGGCAGGCCGACGATTGTGGGGATGGGGACGCGCGTCCGCAACAGCCCGGAAACAGGCTCAAGGGCTTCGCGCGCCGCGGGCAGGGCAAGCTCGATGAACCGGTCCTTGCCGACGACATCGACATGGATGTACGGGGCACTGGCGACGACAAACGGCTCGCCGATCCGGTCGATCATGTAGGGATGATCGGCAAAGCCGGCGATCCCCGCGCGCACGGCAGCCGTGGTGGCCGGCGCCGTCATGCCGATGGAAGTCGCAGCGCCGACCCCGACGACACAAATACTGCCGGTCTTGTCGAAAAGGTCACTCATACGTTCTGTGGCTCCCCAACCCACACGCCGGAGGCGCGGTCGTGTTCGGAAACGTGGATCCGTCGTTTGAGTTCGATCCTCGTCGTCAAGAGTTTGAGAACCTTGTGATGGCAGGGCAGGTGCGTGTGCCAGACCATCATGACTCGGGGCACGTCCGGCTCCAGCGCCACCGTATGAAGAACGGCGCGGTGGTCGCGTTCCTCGCCGTCGTCGAACATGGTTCGGATTCCAAGCGTGACGCGAGGCAACCGGAACCGAAGGAGGCCGCCGGGGGTCAAGTTACGGAGTTCAACTTGCTCACCTCCGTGCAAGAAGCCAGGTACTTGTTGATCCGGCGGGGCGCTCTGATGAAATCCCTCATCAAAATCCTCCGCTAACAGGGGAAGGCGCTCCTTCTCCCACTTCCCATCGTACGTCCCGCCAAGTTCGATTCGAGGCGACCAGTGGCCGGCGATGGGCCCAAAGCCGGCTGGGGGTGGGCGGCTCTTCCAGTGGCTGATAGGTTGATTCGGCGCTTCCAGATTGGCAGCAAGCGTGTCGATCAAATGTTCCGCGCGAGTCGCAAACCCTCGGCCGACCGGATTGCGACGCTCCCAGTCATGGTGCTTTGGGTTATCCGAGAGCTGATCTGTGCCACCGAACGCACGCTCATAAGCCAAGGGCATCTGGGTGAACGGTTCAGGCCGGCTCATCTTCATTCCAAGAAGGGAATTCTGCCAGAGTCGATCACCGATGACACGCAACGTCTTGTCGATGGGACCGACTTTGAGCGTCACGTCAACCTCTGTGGTCGGCGCACTACCGGGTGCGTAGGCATGACCATCGAGCAGCACGTCGGTTGCGGCCTTCTTGTGGACGAGATCTGAATCGTACAACAGGCTGGTCTCGCTTGGGTCACCTCGGAACTCCGGCGGCATGCGAACTTCTTCCTGCTCCTCGGCAAGATGTGTCGAGCCGTCCGCATCGATAAGAAACGTTCCCTTTACCGCTGCCAACCAGACCTCGGCGCCGTCCTTGTCACGAACCCAACAGCGCTCAGCTGCGAAAGGCGTGTTGTTTGTGATCGTCCACATAGCGATCCGCCAGGCGGTGCGTTCTCTTGGTGGTCAGTTGATCTGGACCGATCCGCCCTTGATCTTGTTGACGCCTGATGATCGGTTGAGGAGGTATGCGCCACGGATCAAGACTTTCCCCGCGCGTGTGAGCGTGATGCTCGCCTTACCGCACTTCAAGACGATCTCCCGATCAGCGGTGATCACTACCCGCTCCCCATCGCGTTGAACCTCCACTGCTTCCGGCGGATCGACCGCGCCCGTCTCCGCGCAGCCGCCGTTGGGTTGTTGACTGTTGAGGATCCCGATCACCACAGGCCGACGATCGTCGCCGCGCTCAAAGACCAGCAGGACCTCACAACCGACATGCCCAGGCTGGAAGTCGAAGGTCGATCGCGCGACGATCGGCTGCGGTTCCGGGTTCTCCGGGAAATCCACGATCGGCGACCCTGTGTTGGTAATGCCAGCCGCTTCACCGATCACGGCGCTAGGCATTTGTCGCCGATCAAATGTCTCCCGTATGTTGCTGACCTCTTTCGCTCGACGAGCGCCAACACCTGCCGGGGCGCCACTGCTCGGTACGCGCCGCGCCGATTGGCAGTTCCGCCCTCGCTTTGCCACGCCATTGTGCATGTCGTCTCCTCCGAACTGAATGTCTACACGTCAGTTGCGTACTTCCAGCCTCTTGCTCTAGTTCTCGAGAATCTTTTTGCCCTTCATCACGATGTCCTTGGACGCCTTTACGGTTATCTTGCCGGATCCTTGGTGCGTGATGTCGTTGCCCTCGATGTTGATGGTGCCATCCTTCTTCATGTTGATGCTGGCCTTGCCTGTCTTGATGGTGATCTCGTCGCCCGCATCAATCAGTAGCTTCTTTCCGATCTTGATCGTCTCATCGTCACCGACGTCGACGGTGTGGTTCTTGCCGATACTCTCAGAATGATCCACGCCGATTTCCGTGTTCTGATACAGGCCGACGGTGAGCGTGCGGAACCCGCCAACCGTGATCTCCTGGGCGGCGCCAACTGTGATCGCCTCGTTGATACCGACGGTGTGTGTTCGCAACATCGCCACCGTGATGGTCTCGTTGTTGTTGACGGTGCGCGTTCGATCGTGCTCGACCGTCATCGTCTCGTCGTTGCCCACCGTCTCCGTGCGGTCATTGCCGATGGTGATCGTCTCGTCGTGGCCGACATCCTCTGTCTTGTCGTTCTCGACGACGATATCCTCGTTCTTCTCGGCGTGGATATAGACCTGCTCCTCGCCCTTCTTGTCCTCGAATCTGATCTCGTTGAAGTTGTCCCCGGTACCGTCCTTGCTGCTGCGCGACTTGAAGCCGCTCTGCGTCTGGTTGTCCGGCAGCGCATACGGATGCATGTTGTCGCCGTTGTAGACTCGCCCGGTGATGATCGGCCGATCGGGATCACCCTCAAGGAACTCGACGATCACTTCCTGGCCAATTCGCGGCAGGAACACGCCGCCCCAGTTCGCTCCCGCCCACGGTTGTGAGACTCGAATCCAGCACGAACTCTCCTCGTCCGACTTTCCGTATCTGTCCCAGTGGAATTGCAGCTTGACACGTCCGTGCTTCTCGGTCCAGATCTCCTCGCCGTCCTTGCCTACGACCACCGCCGTCTGTGGGCCCTGAATCACCGGCTTGGGCGTGACGCGCGGAGGCCGAAACGGCTGCGATGAGTCCATCGCGCTGAACTGACACTGAAAGAACGGACCCCCTCCACCCCCAGCCGCCGAGTGATACAAGTCGGATTTGACATGGATCGTCGTCGACATGACCAGGTATTCGCGTTCCTGGTCCTCGCGCGTATGGTCCGTCACCTTGAACGTGTAGCCGCAGCAGATCCCTTGGGCATCTGATTCTGACGAGACAATCTCATGCGAGGCCTGGAGCTCCTGGATCCGGACCTTGGCGTAGCTGTCGCCATCGGCGTTCTCAGTGTATTCACCGGGGTAGTCGAAGATCTCAAAGTCGGCGACGGCGTGGTCGCGTTGCACGACTGACTTGGCAAGAAGGTCCTTCTTCGGCTTTTCAAAGTCGTAATCGTTGAGCGCATAGACACCCGGCTGAATCGCCTGTTCGAGGGTCCAGCCACCAATGTGCTCGATGGGGCTGGTGCTGCCGGCTGGTCGGTATGGTATCTCTTTATAGCCGGGAAAGGTCTTGTGGGCGCTGAGGGAATCTGCGAGCACCAACGTGTGCTTGCCATCAGCATGCTCAAAGAAATAGTAGATTCCCTCCTGCTCCATCAGCCGGCTGACGAAGTTGAAATCCGTCTCGCGATACTGGACGCAGTATTCCCAGGTTCGGTAATCGCCGCTCAGCGAGTCTCCCAGAACAGCGAAGCCGGCGTCTTCAAAGACCTTCTTGATGATCTCGGGAACGGTCTTCTTCTGAAAGATTCTGCAGTCCGCGGTCCGGGTCAGGAGCCAGAGCCAGGGGACGATCGTCGCTTGGTACTCTGCAAGATCACCTTCGGCGCGGGTCTGCACAAACCGACTGACGTACCCGTTGAAGTAGCGCGTCTTGTCGTCCGGCAACTCGAGCCGAACGGTCATTTTCTGCCCCACGATTTCAGCAAAGTTGATACCCTGCTCTTTGCTGACTAGCGCGATGTTGTACTGAAACAGTCGACTGAGCCGCTCCGTGCCGTTCATACTCTTGAACAAGAGAACGTCGTCGCCGAGCGAGCTGCGAACGGCCACTTTTCTGTGTTGTTGTGAGTATTCAGGCATGGGCTGATACGTCCTCTACCTACAGGTCATCGAGAGGCGCTGGCCGGGAGGTGGCAGCCTCAACGCGAGTAGTGATCCAACCGCACCTACCAACGTGCCCAGGGCAACGAAGCCTGATTGGCGACGGGCTCGCACACCGGGCTCTGGATCTGTACGGCACCAGCGCCCATCAAGATAGCCACTAGCGATTTGGCCTTCGTTCCTCCTGCTTTCCATTGGGCTTCTTGTCTTCCCAGAGCCCGATCATTGTACACGATCCTCTCGTCGTTGCACCCAGCGAGAGCAGGCTCGCTGGCGGCCCTTGGACCGCTCTGTGGCCGTGTGTCCTGGATACCCATGGCTTCTTCGGAGCGGTTGGCCAGGATGCTGGATGCCTGGAATAAAGTCTGGGAACTATCCGCGGCAAAGATCGACCAAGGGCCTCGCCGGTCGGCACCTTGGGCGGCCCGAACCCAAAAACCTTGGTTGCAGGCGAGAAAATGTCAAAAAAATCACCACGCGACAGACACGGGGAGGGCGCAGCGAGTTAGATTTGCGACACTGCCAGCCTGGATCGGCTCCAGGTTCAACCGATATGGGCCAAGTCGGATCAGGTATCAGTCAGTAGGAGGAAGACCATGCCCTCGACCCCCACCACGCGCGCTGCCGCCCAGTCACTTGTCACCGCGTTCGGCGCCCGACGCGGCGGCGGGAGATTCCCGGGGATCAGCCGAGCCGCCGTCACCTCCGCCCTTTCGCAGCGAATCGTCACTCCTGGAGACATCAGCCAAAGCGTTCTAAGCCTGTGTGGTCCGGCCGCGCTCCTGTTCACCACCGCCCGGGATGAGCCGACGCGCTACGCCCAGTTCATCATCGATCTCTACGAGAAGGGTCGGGCGAAACTCGGGAGTCTCGATATCGAGCCGGGAGTCGATGCTCGCAACTATACTCCACCGCCTTCAGTGAATGCCGCGGACTGGATCGGGCTCGCAAGCATCCGCGATTCCGCGAACTGGTTCTTCGACTACCAGTCGGCCAAGAATCAGTTCGCCGGCATAACGATGCCGAACGAGCTTCTACAGTGGTTCAGGGAAGCTGGCTACACAGAGGTGATCAACGAAACCAACACGTTCTTCAACAAGAACCGTCTGAACGCTCTGAAGGCGAGTAGCCTCTTCAACCTGGGCTACAAGGTCTCGCTTTTCATCAACGCCAAGATGCTCAGCTCCACGGAGCAGACCGACGACTCCTCGACGCCGGATCACTGGGTCGTCCTGACGTCCGGGATCCTGCTCGTCCCATCGGTCCGCTTCACCGTCTACACCTGGGGACGTTCACGCTATCGGGTCCCCCAGGGGAGCGCCCTTAGCGAGGACGACTTCCTCGACAATTACTACGGATTCGTCGCCTGCCGCCGATAAAGCTCGCCTACCGGATATCTCCGATCCCCAAGCCGAGGGGCAAGGAAACGGGACAGGAATGCACTGTAGAAAAGCTTGGTGGATCTCACCGGCAACAGAAGCACTACCGCTACCGGCCAGCGGTTACAGATTGGTCTCTGGTACTGGGATGAAGGGGAACCCTCCACGACTCGCCCTGCTTTGCGGAGCCTAGGCTCCGTCGGAAAACTCTGGGATTGCGGTGGCACGGCCGTCTCGACCGTGCGTCACGGTCTCTCAGACGGGCGAGACGCCCGTCCCACCGACTTTTGCGACGGAGCCGCTAGGACTCCCACTCATCAGCTCGAGTCCGCTCGTCGTGATACATGGCGTTTCACAAGACGACCAAGGCCGCCTGTCGACATCGACTACCGTTAGATGAGCGGTTCTACCTGGTTGCGGCAAAGCTCCCCGAGTCCACCTGCGCTTCAGTGTACTGGGGGAGGTCGTAAGCATCTTCCGGAACCTCGTAGTCGCTCGGGAACATGTACCCGATGATCGCGCTTTCGGGGTAATCGGAGAGTTTGACTTGGTCGCCTTGGTTGCCGCCGAGGAAGACGACCCTGCCGCCCTGTTTGCCGACGACGAAACCCACGTGCCCTTTGGTGCAACCCTCCAAGCCGGCGTTGGAAAGCCATCGAGGCGGGTTATCCCACCAGCTCACTCTGTTGCAGTTCCATTTCTGACACGTCGCCTTGTCCTGGTGCCATTGGATCACCGCAATCGCACCATACGCCGGCCGACCTACGTCCGTCCCTTCGCGCCAAAGCTTCTTCCAGCTAATCGCCATCATGCTGTTTGTTCGCGGCTGACCGGCCTGGACCATGCACCAATTGACGAACGCCGAACACCAAGGTACGTCATCGTCGTCCCAGTCATCGCTTTGCGGGCGATTCGTCGATTCGACAAAGTCCACGATGCGAGGGTTGGAAGCGCTGCCGGTCGCCTCCTTGACCCCGGATTGCTGTTTGGCCACGACAAGCCAGGGCGGGTCGCTCCGGCTACCGGTGCTGGGCGTGGACCACCAGGACGGGGCGGAAGCAAGGACGTTCGTGAAGTAGCCGTAGAGATCTGTGAAGTAGCCGTAGAGGTCCGTGATGTAGTCGTCGAATCCCGCCGGTCCACTCTGCTCATTACCAACTGAGGGTCTGGAACCTCCCGTTCCGACTGGCCGGCCAAGAGCGGTGGGAATGGTGATCCGGTCACCCACATGGATGATGCTTGGATTCGTGATCTGAGGATTGGCCAGGAGGATCGTCTTCACATCAGTTCCATGCCGAGCGGCAATTCTTCCAAGGGTGTCGCCCGATCGAACTGTATGAAACATGGCACGCGCTCCCCAAGATTGTCCAGTAGACTGAACCGGCATCTCCCCTTCTTACCTTCACCGGGCTCCACCGCTGACTTTTGCGAGCACGAGTGTACCGCACTCCCCCGGAAACCCAAGTTCCTTATCGCTTGTTCTGGCCGGAATCGACAGTGACAGGCCGGGACAAGCGCGGTACATAGGATGAATTTGTCGAACCTTTGTGGCAAAGAGAATAATCCTGACACCTGTTCATCTCCCCGATACGCCAAGTGCGAGCCGCTCACCAAACCAACAAACGACGAGGGGTGCGATTTCAATCTATCTCCCCACCCAAGCGGCCCGGCCCGGCCTGCAGACCGTCGTCTCGGGGCAGAACCGGGCCTGTCACCGTCGTTTCCGGCTCAAGCCAGCGCGTAGAGCTTGGGTCTCCGAAGGGCGGATGTTACCTTCGTGCTCGGAGAGCTCGGTGGCGGAGCCGGGCGACCGTCAAGTGGGAGATGCTCTTTGTAGGTTCTTTGAGAACTTCGTCCGTCCGGGAAGCTCGATTGTTTGACCTTGTGGCGCGCTGGAAGATTAGGCTGGATGCCGACTGGATTGATGTCAGATGGAAATCCAGATCAAAGACTTGCTAGGAGGAAATCATGGCCATCGAACGCGCGCCTAATGGCAGCGTCGGAACTCAAGCGGATTTCAAGCGTTATCGACCGCCAAAGGATCAGGTTGCCAGGTACTACATCGCTAGACCTGGTAGGCAGGAGACGCTGGAAACGGTCGCCAGAGCGACAAACATCAATGTAAAGCAGTTACTGGCCTTTAACTTCCCCGGCACGGTCGTGCGGGGCAATATCGTACCGCCAGTGGTGAACTGGTATCTGCATCACCATGTGGAGTTCAACTGCCCCGAGACCCGTGATCGGAAGAACCGGGTCTTCCAGGGAAACGAGAAGCTCGCGATCCCGCTCCAGACGACATACATCGAGTTCAACGAGCCGACGGTCATCGTGGGTCGTGTGTCGAAGCCGAGCGATCTGTGGCTTGGTGTAGGCGAAGCTCATTCGGGGGATCTTGTTGCGTTTGGCTATTTCAACTGGAATGCCAGGCTGTACCGTCTTGGCGCCACTCACGAAGGGGAAATAGAGTGGGTGAAACTCATGTCACATGGTTTCAAGCTCGGGGGAGGGCTTGGAGGAAGCGGCGGATTGGTCGCAGTCTTTGCACATGGTATTGACAGCGCAAGTCAGTTCGGATCCGCTTTCGCATGGGGGGACATGGACTTCGATCTGGCTCTAGGGAGGGGACCTGGGTTCTGCCCTTAAGGGGCTCAAAGGTGTCGGCAAAGTAGTAACGACGATCGAGAAATATGAGAAACTGAGTTACACCGGACAGGAGCTTCTCAAGAACAAGGCGTTTATCAAGAAAGGTGTGTATACGATTCCGATCCCATTCGCCGGAGCTGGAGTTCACATCTGGATCGGCCGGAAATACGCGACAACATCGTGTGTCGGCTCGGGAACAGGACTTTGACCTGCCCGAAGATTGCTGCACCACGCTTCTAGGGTTAGACCAGCCGCAAGCCGGAGTGGGCGCGGCTTGACGGCCACGGGTGATACATCAGGCTATCCTACTGGTATGAACTACTCATGACAGGATGAAACTTTGGCGGGACGAATAGGCGTAGTGTCCGATTCGATCGTGGGTGGAACCATGCCGGGACGGATGGAATTCGAGTTTCAATTCAGCAAGACCCGGGCGCCGTTGACTTCTGCGAGCAGCGACAATCGGCCGATGCGCTTCCTGATCATGGGTGACTTCGGCGGGCGAGGCCACCGTGGACAGCTCGAGGACGCGGCCCCTCTGGGCGATCGCCCCATCATGCGCGTGGACGTTGACAACTTCGAGAACGTGATGTCTCGCGTTGCGCCACGGCTGCATCTACGCCTTGGCGGTGCATCCGGGCAAGACATGATCGTCCAGTTCGGGCAGCTCGGCGATTTTCACCCGGATGAGCTGTATGGAAAGCTGGAAGTGTTTCAGGCTCTGCGCGTGATGCGAGCGCGCCTATTGGATCCTGCAACCTTTGTCGAGGCGGCGGAGGAACTCAAAGGCCCAGCGGGAACCCAGGCAGCGTCAACTCAACCGACTGCAAGTTCCGGCAGTTCGGAGGTAGATGCGGCTGACGGCACTGAATCAGAGTTTGAACGGCTGCTAGGAGGCAAGCCGGTGGAGTCGCAGGCGCGCCCGGGAACCAGTGGCCGCCCCGCAGCGCAGCCGGCCGGATCGCAAGCCGATGTCATACGGTTTATCAGGGACATTGTCGCGCCGCATATTCTACCGGAGACCGATCCACAGCAACGGCAATTCGTGGCGTCGATCGATGTCATGACCGCAGAGCTGATGCGCGACATCCTGCACGACCCTGACTTCCAGGCGCTGGAGTCGGCATGGCGCGCCATGCACTGGCTCGTCAGCAAGCTTGAAACAGGACAGGAACTAGGGATCTACTTGCTCGACGTGACCAGGGAGGAGTTGGCAGCGGACATCAGCGCGGTGGGCAGCGATCTGGCGGCCTCCAAACTTCACCGGCTATTAGTGGAACAGGGTGTGCAGACGCCAGGGGGTCAGCCGTGGTCACTGCTGGTGGGCAACTTCACGTTTGGGACCGAACGGCATGACGTGGCGCTGCTGGCGGCGCTGGGGGCCATCGCCTCGCAGGCCGGTGGGCCGTTTCTCGCGCAGGCCGAGCCGGCAGTCTTCGATTGTCGCAGCCTGGTCGAGACCCCGGACCCGCGCGACTGGCGGTTCGACGATCCCGCTATCGAAGAGCGCTGGCAGGCGCTGCGCACCAGTTCCGCGGCGTCCTGGATCGGACTGGCGGTGCCGCGGGTGATGCTTCGCTTGCCGTACGGCAGCCAGACCGACCCGATTGAGCCGTTCGAATTCGAGGAACTCTCGATCCGGCGCGAACACGAGGCGTATCTCTGGGGCAACCCGGCGTTTGCGTGCGCGATGCTAATCGCGATGTCGTTCCAGGAACAGGGTTGGTCCATGCGACTGGACGACCATCTGGTTGTCGATGATCTTCCCGCACACGCTTATGAGGATGACGCGGGCGAATCGACCATGAAGCCGTGTGCAGAGGTCTTCCTCAGTGAGCGCGGCGCTGAGGCAATCTTGAGACGCGGTGTCATGCCAGTGATGAGCTATCGCAACCGAAATGCAGTTCGCGTAACGCGGTTCCAGTCCGTGGCGGACCCACCGGCACCGCTTGCCGGCCCTTGGGCATAATGCCGGCCGACACACCGCTGCCCAAGATCGTGCTGCTGATGGAGGCGGCCGATCCGATTCGCTCAGCGGAACATGTCCAGCAGTAGTACGACTACGGCTTGCGTTTGCTGGGATTGACATGGTCGATGGGTACGCGCTACGCCGGAGGCAACGCCAAGCCCGGGCCGTTGACGGCGCAAGGAATCGAACTCGTCGCTGCGCTCGACGAGCTAGGCATCATTCACGACGCATCGCATTTGGCTGACGAAGCGTTGGATGGATTGTTGGAATACGCGCACGGTCCGATTGTTGCGACGCATTCCAATTGCCGAGCCATCACCGGCGACGATCAGCGACACCTTCGCGATGACCAAATCAAAGCGATCGGCGAACGAGGCGGCGTCATCGGCCAGAATCTGTTCTCTAAGTTCCTCGTCCCCGACGGTCGAGCGACCATCGACGATTGTGTCGCTCACGTGCAGCACGTCTGCGAACTCATGGGTCATCGCAAAGGCGTGGGATTAGGCTCCGACGCCGATGGCGGTTTCCCAGCCAGCGCCCTGCCCGTCGATCTCGATCACCCCCGCAAGTACCGGGCATTGCTCGACGCCCTTCGCGCCCAAGGCTGGTCGGACGCCGACCTCCAGGGTTTTACCTGGGGGAATTGGATGCGGGTTCTGGCCAAGGAGTTGCCCGCTCTTTGAAGCCAAGGCTGAGGGCCCCGAGGCAAGTCAGAAGTTGTAGTGTTTGCCAATTGAACTCCCGTCTTGGATAATCCATCACCTATGCCAGACGCGGATTGGCCAATCTTCTTGGGTGTGTGCCGTGGCGCTCTGGTTCGTGCTGAAGGAGCGTTTCAAGATTTCTACCAGGTCGGCGATCTTGTGGCTCTCCCGTTCTTCCCACAGAACCTCCAAGGGTGTTTCTTACTGCTGGGCTTCCCTACCTCCGGCCTCGGCAGCGGCGAACCAATCCGGATCGTCGTTCGAGACCCGAATCTCCCCGGGCGCTCAGCATGGGTAGATGTGCGAGCGGAGAAGGTTGAAGGTCCTCGATTCGCGAACTACGCCGCTGTGGCGCAGCCGTACACATCCGAAGACTCTGGCTCAACGAAAACCGGTAACTTGACCCCGGTTCTGCTATCTAGGGATGCTGCCTTCAAACTAATGCCCATCCCCATGCCAGCGCTGCTTGTACCCGAACCGACGAAGATAGAGGTACTCGCGAAGAGCGGAGAGCATGAACAGCTGATGGGATCCTTTCAATGCACATTCATCCGCCCGGCAGCGCTATCCGCTCAGGAGCGACAAGCAATCCGAAGTAGACCTGGAGCTCCTCGCGCACTGCAAATGCAACTTCAGTGCAAGAATTGCGGCGATTCGTTCAAGCTATTCGACGTGCTTGACCCTGACGATAGTGAACCGCCCCCGGTCGGAATGGTAAAGCTGTCGCAGGCGCCGGAGAGCTGGCAATGCCTTTGTGGAAAAACAACGCTCCCGCTTCAATACCTAAAAGCAGGGGCCCACGAACTTTTTAGGAGTGCCACGACACTTGGCACAGCGCAAGAGATAAAATTCACACCGCTGTATCAGCGGGACTCGATAACCGCCATCGTGCAGGCGTACGAGAAAATCATTCTGTCGAGCCCGCCAGAAGAGCAAGTCCAGAAGTTCCTAGAATCCCATCCTATTCTTTGGAACTTCCTCGCACCAAGACGGATATGGAACAAGCCGCCAATCTTGAGCCAGCGCAACGCAGATTTCGCTATTCTTACGCGAACGAACACACTCTACTTTGTCGAAATCAAGAAACCAGCGACAAAGTTGTTCAAACGACGCGGCGGGATTCATAGTGAGTTACAGGTCGGCCTCGATCAACTGCGTGAGTATC
>CBDUST010000075.1:0-15741 GCA_965369945.1 uncultured bacterium
ACGATCGCCAGCAGATCAACGATCCCGAAGAAACTCACCGCGTATCGCCACGGTCTGCCGACGCAGCTCAGGCGCAGCGCATATTCGATCGTGAACAGAATCGTGAACGCCCACTCCGCGGCGCGAAGTGCTGGTCCGTAATTGAGTTCAATACTCGTGACACTTTCCAGACACACCGCAAAGACACTGAGAATGATCGCGACCATCAGCGCGACGTCGAACGCCTTCCCCGCCGACGTGTCAGCTTCGAAGATGATCTCGTGCAATCGGCCTCGCCAGGATGTAGCCGCCGGCGGCGTTTCGCTCATGGCCGAATACTCTACACGACCCCAGCCGCTCGCGGCTTCGCGTGGCCATCCGCGTGGATAACCGCTGTTTCGATCTACGTCCAACATGTCGAAGAAGAGGGACGCTTCGCGTCACCCGCTAAACGTGGAAGCCGCGTGCTTACCAATCCCGCATCGGGATATTCACATCATGCTCATCGGCGCACTTGCGCGCGATGTCGTACCCCGCGTCGGCGTGGCGGAAAATGCCCAGCAATGGGTCGTTCGTCAGCACGCGCTCCAGCCGCTTGTCGGCTTCGCGTGTGCCATCGCACACAATCACCTGCCCGGCGTGTTGGGCGAAACCGATCCCCACGCCGCCGCCGTGGTGGAAGCTCACCCAACTGGCGCCGCTGACGGCGTTGACGGCAAAATTCAGCAGCGGCCAATCGCTGATCGCATCGGTTCCATCGAGCATGCCTTCGGTTTCGCGATTCGGTGAAGCGACGGAGCCGCAGTCCAGATGGTCGCGCCCGATGACGATGGGGGCGCTCACCTTCCCCTCACGCACCAACTCGTTGAACTTCAGCCCGGCCTTGTCGCGCTCACCGAGCCCCAGCCAACAGATGCGCGCAGGCAAGCCCTGGAAGGCGACGCGCTGCTGAGCCATGGTGATCCAGCGGTGCAGCGATTCATCCTGTGGGAAGAGTTCGAGTATCGCCTCGTCGGTGGCGGCGATATCTGCTGGATCGCCGGAGAGCGCCACCCATCGAAACGGCCCACGTCCCACGCAGAACTGCGGCCGAATGTAGGCTGGCACAAAACCTGGAAATGAGAACGCATCTTTCAACCCGTTATCAAGCGCGCGTTGACGGATGTTGTTTCCGTAGTCAAAGGTTTGCGCACCCTTACCTTTTAGTTGAATCATCAGCTGCACGTGGCGGGTCATCGAGTCGGTAGACCGGCGAACATACTCATCGGGTTCACGAAGCCGCAAAGCGTCGGCGTCCTCGCGCGTCAACCCCTGCGGGTAGTAACCGTTCAGTGGATCGTGGGCGGATGTCTGATCCGTCAGCACATCTGGAATCACACCTTTCTCGTTTAGTGCCTCAAGCAAATCCACCGCATTCCCCAGCCATCCTATGGAGACCGCTTCACCTGAAGCCTTGGCTTTCACCGCCCGCTCAATTGCCTCACTCAGATCATGATGAATCTCATCCAGATACCGATCCTTGACGCGCTTCTCCAACCGCTCGATACACATCTCAGCGAGCAGACAAACACCCTCGTTCATCGTCACGGCTAAGGGCTGCGCCCCGCCCATTCCACCACAACCGGCCGTAACCACCAAGCGCCCTTTCAGCGAACCACCGAAATGCTGCCTCGCACATTCCGCGAACGTCTCGTACGTGCCCTGCAGAATCCCTTGCGTGCCGATGTAAATCCACGACCCGGCCGTCATTTGGCCGAACATGATCAACCCCTTGGCCGCAAGCTCGTCAAAGTGTTCCTGCGTCGCCCAATGGGGAACAAGGTTACTGTTGGCGATGATCACTCGCGGCGAATCGACGGTCGTCTTACAAACACCCACTGGCTTGCCCGACTGAACGAGCAACGTCTCATCCGGCTCCAGGTTCTTCAACGCCTCGACGATCGCATCAAACGCTTCCCATGAACGGCAAGCTTGCCCGCGCCCGCCGTACACGACCAACTCATCAGGCTTCTCCGCAACCTCCGGATCGAGGTTGTTCATCAACATGCGCATGGCCGCCTCCGCCTGCCATGTTTTGCAACTCATGGTTGAGCCGCGCGGGGCCCTGACGGTTCGAGCGCCGGTGGGTTGACTGACGGCTGGGGTCATCAGATCGAGCTCCAAGGTCAGCAAAAGGTCGCTGCTTGGATATCATACGTCATCGCAATTATTTTCAAGTGGGTATGATGTCGCGTCGATCAACGCCCATCAGTTATCGAGGCAAGAAAGGAACACGCAATGGCTACAGAAACAGCACCTGCCACCGGAACCTTCTGCTGGAACGAGCTTATGACGCCGGACGTTGACGCGGCCAAGAGTTTCTACTCGCAGCTGTTCGGCTGGGAATCCAAGGAAATGGATATGGGCCCACAAGGCACGTACACCATCTATAGCGCAGCCGGCAAGGATTGTGCGGGAATGATGAAAACGCCCAATGAGCATGTTCCGCCAAATTGGCTTGCGTACGTGACGGTTGAAGATGTTGATGCCAGCACATCCAAAGCTGAAGGGCTGGGCGCGACGGTTTGTGTGAAGCCGACGGACATCCCCGGCATGGGCCGGTTCTCGGTGATCATCGACCCCACCAAGGCAGCGATCGGCTTGTTCCAGGGCGCATGAGCCAAAGGGACGCTCCACCTCGGCGTGGATCGTGCCGATGTGGTTATCGGTTCGATGAAGTGGGGTGCATCGGGGCTCGTCGGCTAGAATACGCGCGCCACTGCCACGATCCTTAAGCACCGCGTCGGAGTGCCGAACAGATGAAGTACGCCGAGAACGTTCTCGACCTCATCGGCCACACGCCGCTAGTGAGACTCAACAGCCTGGTTGACGAGTCCAACAGTGCGCGCGTGCTCGTGAAGATGGAGCAGATGAATCCGGCCGGTTCCGTGAAGGACCGAATGGCGATCCACATGCTGCGCCGCGCTGAAGAGCACAAACTCATCGGCCCCGGTTCAACCATCGTTGAAAGCACTTCAGGCAACACCGGGCTCGGTTTAGCGATGGCGTGTGCGGTCAAAGGCTACCGCTGCGTCTTCACCATGCCGGACAAAATGAGCAAAGAAAAAATCGACATGCTCAAGGCCTACGGCGCGGATGTCATCGTTACCCGCACCGATTTGGATCACGATCACCCCGACAGTTATGTGATGGTCGCCAAACGCATCGCCAAGGAAACCTCCGGCGGGTTCTACACCGATCAGTATTACAACATGGCCAACCCCGAAGCGCACTATCTCACGACCGGGCCTGAGATTTGGGAAGACACCGAAGGCCAACTTGACGCGCTAGTGGGGGGAATCGGCACGGGCGGAACGATTTCAGGTGCGGGCAAATACCTCAAAGAGAAGGCAGCTGAAGCTGGACGAACGATCAAGATCGTGTGCCCCGATCCCTATGGCAGTATTTACAAGGACATGCATACGACCGGGAAACATGAAGACCCCGGTATTTATCGCGTCGAAGGCATTGGTCACGACTTCATGGTCGGGACGCTGGACTTTTCCGTCATCGATGAAGTTCGCAACGTCTCAGACAAACAATCATTCATTGTGGCTCGACGACTGGCGCGCGAAGAAGGCATCTTCTGCGGCGGCAGCACGGGGACGGCCGTCCACGGCGCTTTGGAAGTTGCACGCGAACTTGGGCCGGGCAAGTTGGTGGTGTGCATCCTCGCCGACTCGGGCGATCGTTATCTGAGCAAGTGTTTTGATGATGAGTGGATGAAGACGATGGGTTATCTCGGTCCCGATGAACGACTGGGGACGGTTCGCGAAGTGCTCAAAACCAAGGCGCCGCATGTCGAGTTCGCCGAGCCGCAGGAGACGCTGGCCCATGTTGCGCATCGAATGAACGAGCTTGGTATATCGCAGATGCCGGTAGTTCGATCAAACGGCGGCCCGCAACTGATGATACACGAAGTCGATTTGCTTCAGAGTCTCGTGACAGGTCAATGTTCACCTGAAGATACGGTGGCCAAGGCAGCCAAGCCGTTGATGGGGAAGGTCGGCGTCGACGATTCACTGACGAGGGTGCAGCAGATCTTCGATGACGACAACGTCGCGGTGGTGATCGACGCCGACGAAGTGATCGGCATCATCGGCAAGATCGACATGGTCGAGTTCCTCGCCGCGAGAAGCTAATTGCGGGAAAGATCGACGGTCAGCGAGACCGATCTCGCAAGGCGCCACGGCTATGGCGCTATCAACCAAATGCGCCGCCTCGAATCAACTTTGCAATTACTGCGATATCCGGGGAAGGAGGACGGTCCTCGGTCAATCTCGGCACGACTGATCGAACAAGATCGTGTGTTCGCTCCACGCCTTCGCCACTTCGCAGCGGACGTTGATACTCCAGCGCTTCGGCCATGACCAATAATTCAATCGCGACGACGTTGATCGCCAGGTCAACGGCTGCGCGAGCTTGGTGAGCGGAGGTGACGCCAAACGAGTTGTAATCCTCGATGCCCGCCGAAGTGGGAATGTTCGCCACGCTTGCCGGCGTCGCGAGCGTTTGCAGCTCGTTACAGCACGCGGCCGCGGTGTACTGGGTGATCATCAATCCGCTATGAAGACCCGGTTGCGGGCTCAGGTAGATATTGACCGGGTTTTCACTATCAGAAGCGGTCAGAAGCCAATTGATCCGCCGCTCTGCGATCCCAGCAATGGGGCACAGGGCAATGGCGAGCGTGTCGAGCGCGATCGCCAAGGGCATGCCGTGAAAGTTTCCGCCGGGGACGATGTCATCATCATCGGGAAAAACCAAGGGGTTGTCGGTCACTGCGCCAAGCTCGCGCTCAAAGACGCCGCGCACAAATTCGATCGTGTCAAACGCTGCGCCCATGACCTGCGGTGCTGCTCGCAAGCAATACGGATCCTGAACGCGTGGATCGCCAACCTTGTGCGCGTCGATGATCTGCGACCCGTTCAGATGTTCGCGAAGTTGCGTGGCGACAAGTTGTTGACCCGGCTGAGCCCGCGCAGCGTGCAGTCGCTCATCAAGCGATACATCAGTCGCTCGACAAGC
This sequence comes from uncultured bacterium, assembly GCA_965369945.1. Classification (GTDB taxonomy): domain Bacteria; phylum Planctomycetota; class Phycisphaerae; order Phycisphaerales; family SM1A02; genus JADFNO01. Next base: position 5,044 of record CBDUST010000075.1, read on the forward strand.
ATCGACGGCCATGGCTCCAGCCGCGATCGCCGCATCGCATAGCGCTTTGACATCACACAAGACGAGCGACCCGATCGCTGTCATCAGGTGCGTGCCATTGATCAGCGCAAGCCCCTCCTTGGCGTCCAAGGTGATCGGATCGAGACCGGCCGACCTGAGCGCTTCTGCACCTGAACACGATCGACCATCGACGCGCGCTTCACCTTCCCCGATCAAAACGAGTGCCGTATGCGCAAGCGGCGCCAAGTCGCCCGATGCGCCGACCGAGCCGCGCGATGGGACGATCGGCGTCACATTGTGATTTAGTAGATCGATGATCAGCGATACGACTTCGGTGCGCACCCCCGATCGCCCGCGGCACAAACTCGCCGCGAGAATGAACAGCATGGCGCGCACCACGTCGTCCGGCAGCGGATCGCCGACCGCGGCCGCGTGTGAACGGATCAGGTTTCGCTGAACTTCACGTATCGCCCCAGGCTCGATCCGGACGCTTGCCAATGATCCAAAGCCTGTGTTGACGCCGTAGATCGGCTTTGCGGATTGGGCGTGGCGCTCCAACACCTGACGAGCCGCCACCATCGCCGACTGCGCCGCAGCGCCGAGTTGAACTGATTTTCGATCGCGCGCCACCGACACGATCTCATTGAACGTGAGCGACTGGCCGTCGAGGATGAGCGCGTCACCTGACATAGCCACTAGAATAGCCCGCGGCACAGCGAGAAGGGATGCGACCGGTATTTTCGTGCTCTGTTGCTCAGGATGCCCCAAGCGACGGACCGTTTGCGATTCGAGCCCCTTGCGGGTACCAATGCCTCCATGACCGGTTGGAAACGATATATTGTGATTCTTGGAGGCCTGACCGTTGCCGGGGCCGTCTGTGTACGAGCGATTCCGTATATGTACTCGACCAAAGGCGTGATCGGGCCAACGATCCTGCAAGCACAGTCGCCCATCGGGGCTGGGATAGCCATGATTCTTGTTTTGGCGGCCGCTTCGATCGTCGGCGCGGTCGTTGGCCGTCTGACAAACGCGATTGTCGGGTTGTTTGTCGTCGGCGTAGGGCTAGGGGTAGTAGCCCTTCGGTTCGGCTCGATACAAGATGTTGCCTTTGCCGGCGATGGATCGCTGCACATGCTCGCACTGGAAACGGTGCTTTGGGCAGTCGCCGTGCTCGGAAGCACCGCACTCGTGTTCAAACTCGCCGGACCGTTGGCAGACTTCGTTTCAGATGACGAGGATGAGGAGCCGAGCTGGAGCCTATTGACACTTCGCGGGGCGGCCGGGGGAATCGTGATGATTCCGATCGTTTGGCTCATTGCGCGTTCGGAATTGCGCGGCCAGACGATCGCAGCGACGATCATTGGCGGCCTCTTTGCGGGGCTGCTCGCCAGGCTGCTCTCGCCTCATACACAACCGCGACTGATCTTCGCCTCGGCGTGTCTGATGGGCGCGGTGGGCCACATCATCGGTGCGTTGATCGTTGGGCGCTCAGCCGCTGGTGGTCTCGATGAGGTCTACGTCGCTGCGGCATTGCCCAGCATCAGCTACGCGCTGCCTATCGACTTCGCGGTCGGCTCATTCATCGGCGTGGCGATGGGCCTTGGCTGGGCGGCATCATTCCTCCAGCATGAACACGAAGACGATGGCTCACCGGCTCCGCTTCCGTCTGAGCGATGATGATCCAGCCACGCCGCGGCAAACGCGATTCTTTCACAACCTACCCGACCGATCATAAAGTGGTCCATCATGGCTAGGCTGCACGAGTATCAAGCCAAAGCGCTACTGCGCGAGAACGGCCTGTCGGTCCCCAAGGGACAGGCGGTCACTTCGGCCACCGAGGCGCGCAAAGTCGCCGAGCGATTGGGCGGGCAAGTCGTGCTGAAGGTGCAGGCGTGGATCACCGGACGTGCAGCCAAGGGCGGCGTGCAGTTCGCCGACACGCCCGATCAGGCTCAGGAACAGGTAGTAAATCTGCTTGAAATGAAGTTCGGCAACTTTCCGGTGCGCGAAGTCCTTGTTGAAGAAGCGATCGAGATTCAGGATGAGATTTTTGTATCCGTCGCGATCGATGATGAAGCCCAGGCGCCGGTGCTGCTCCTTGATGTCCAAGGCGGTTCGGGGATTGAAGATCGCGCAGCAACCGTGCAACGGATTCCCATCGACCCCCGTAATGGGCTACAAGCCGACCGTGTTCGTCAGCCGCTTGCGGCTTCGCGGATCCAGCCAAACTTACACGACGATCTGGTCGTCGCAATTTGCGCCATCGCAGATATCGCCCGGAAATCCGAGGCCCGCTCGTTGGAAGTGAACCCGCTCGTGACCACGACCGACGGCCGGGTCGTTGTCGTGGACTGCCGCATGACGATCGACGATTACGCAGTCTTTCGACATCCGGAACTTGGAATCGATATTGCGCGCGAGCTGGATCATCCTGCGACGGATCTAGAGCGAATCGCCTACGACATCGAACAGGCGGACCATCGCGGCACGTTTTATTTCGCGCAGCTTCCAACTGACGATGCTGCATCTTCGCGCGGCATAATCGGTTTCCACGGAGCGGGCGGGGGCGGTTCGATGATGTCGATGGACGCGATTACCAACGCTGGATTCACGCTGGCGAATTTCTGCGATACCTCCGGCAACCCATCTGCGGCGAAGGTCTATCGCGCAGCGCGTGTGATACTGGCGCAGCCGAACCTCGTTGGTTATTTCGGCTCAGGAAGCGGCGTCGCCAGCCAGGAGCAATTCCACTCCGCCTACGGTTTAGCCAAAGCGTTTTGCGAAGTGAACCTATCGATCCCGGCAGTTATACGTCTCGGAGGCAATAGTGAAGTTCGAGCGGTCGATATCCTCCAAGACGCTTGTAAAGACCTGCCTGGTGAAATCGAAGGCTATAAAAAGGATGATACGCCGGGCTTCATCGCCCAGCGATTTGCCCAACTCGTTGCGGAGACAAACAGGGCAACTTGGTCGCCGCAACCTCGCCGAGTGCCCGAGTACGTTGGCAAAGGTTATTCGTTTCCGATCTCAGGCGGAACAGTCTGGATCGATCACGCCCAATGCGACCCCCAAAAAGCAGCCTTCATCGTCGAACACAGTTCGGGTCTACTTCACGACGTTGATCGTAAACCTATGCTCGCCGTTGATGCCGACGAAATCGAGAACCAGGACTCCGAACTCATCGCACTAGAGATCGAATGTCGCCGCGCCGGACATCCCGTTGTATTCGTCGATCTACCGATCAGAGGAATCGACACATAATTCTCTATTTGGCCGCGGGGCTCGCCCCGCGCTCTCTTACGACCAACTACCAATGTCCATCATCATCGACCAAACCAAACGCGTACTCGTCCAAGGCATCACCGGCCGGGAGGGTCGTGCGCGAACCAAACTCATGCGCGAGTACGGCACGAACGTCGTCGCCGGTTGCACCCCGGGCAAAGGTGGCCAATCTGTTGAAGACGTACCAGTATTCGACGGTGTCGCTGATGTGATTACTGAGATCGGCCAGATCGATATCTCCGTCGTTTTCGTCCCCGCCCGGCTTGTCAAGGGCGCCGCGATCGAAGCAATTCAAGCAGGGATCAAGTTGTTGGTGTTGGTTCCGGATCGAGTGCCTTTGTGGGATGCGATGGAAATCGCAGCTATTGCCAAGGACCACGGCGCTTCGTTCGTCGGTCCCAACACACTCGGCGTGCTTAGCCCCGGCAAGGCCGTGCTGGGAATGATCGGCGGTCGAGCGGACGCAGCACGACAATGGTTTAACGAACCGATCCCCGGCCGAACTGTCGGCGTGATCTCCCGAAGCGGTGGCATGACCAGTTCCTGCGGGTATTACCTCAGCCGAGCTGGTATCGGAATCAGTACGCTGGTTCACGTGGGAGGCGATTCGGTGATTGGACTTGCGATTCCCGATGTCGCTGAAATGTTCCAACAGGATCAAACGACCGATGCAATTGTGGTCTTTGGCGAGATTGGCGGCTCGCAGGAGGAACGACTCGCCCAACTCATCGTTTCCGGGGGTGGGGGCGCATCCGGGGGTGGGGGCGTCACCAAGCCGATCATCGCCTATATTGGAGGCGCTGCGGCCAAGGAAGGCACGCGCTTCAGCCATGCCGGTGCGATCATCGAGCATGGCCGAGGCACGCACGCAGCCAAGGTCGGTGCGCTGCGCGAAGCGGGCGCAACGGTCGTGGATTCCTTCGGCGACTTGCCGCAAACCGCGCTCGATGTATTGACGAAACTCCAAGCGGCCGCATCCTAGAACCGCTAGTGCAACCCAACCATGACTGAATCATCCGCTGAACTCGCTTGGAAGACCGCCATTACCGAGGTTGCGCCCAACAGTGTTCGCGTGCGCGGTTATGACATCGCCGAGCTGATGGGCAACGTCTCGGTGGGTCAAGCGGTGTATCTCATTCTGCGCGGTGAACTGCCAAACGAATCTGTCGGCCGATTGATGGAAGCAATGCTGGTGGCCAGCATCGATCATGGTGCGACACCACCTTCAGCGTTGGCTGCGCGAACGGTCGCCTCGACCGGTGCAACGCTCAGCGCTTCCGTTGCCGCTGGAATCGCCAGTATCAATGACCATCACGGCGGTGCGATCGAGCAGTGCGCTCGGCAACTGGGCAATGTCGTTAACCAACAAGAAGAAACCGGTGAATCACTTGATCGCGTGGCCAAGGCCGTGCTTGATCAACTCAAACGTGCGGGCCAACGCATGGCGGGGTTCGGCCATCGTATTCACAACAATGATCCGCGCACCGCTCGGCTATTCGAGCTTGCCCAACAGGCGGGGATTGACAGCTCACACATCGAAGCGGCCAAGGCTGTCGAAAACGTTTTTGCAGCCGGTGGCAAGAACCTGCCAATCAACGTCGATGGGGCGATGGGAGCGATCCTGGCCGATCTCGGATTCGATCCGGCGGTGATGAACGGTCTGTTCATGATCGCCCGCCTGCCTGGACTTGTTGCGCACGTTCACGAGGAAAAGACGCGCCAAAAGCCCATGCGGCGAATTGATCCGGTGAATCACTCGTATGACGGCCCTGCCGCGCGATCACTACCGGCAAGCTCCTAAGTGATGACCGTCCAACCGACATTACATACCGACCGACTCACCCTTCGGCCGTTCACACTTGACGATGTCGCGCAGTTGCGTCCATTGGTCGGCGAGAAAGAAATCGCTGCCACGACGATGACGATCCCTCATCCGTATCCCGATGGTGAAGCAGAGCGATGGATCGGGACGCACCGGCCGAAGTTCGACGAAGGCAGGGCTGCAACCTTCGCCGTCACTCTGAGAGACTCTGATGTTTTGGTCGGCGCAATCGGCCTCGGCATCAAACGCGAACATTCCCACGCCGAAATGGGATATTGGATCGGCAAACCATTCTGGAACAAGGGGTATGCGACCGAATCGACCCAAGCATTGTTACGGTACGGATTCCAAACACTTGGCCTCAATCGCATCTTCGCCCACCACATGACCAAGAACCCGCCCTCCGGCAGAGTGATGCAAAAGATCGGCATGACCTACGAAGGCACGCTACCGCAACACATCCGTAAAGGTGACGGTTTCGAAGACCTCGCCCTCTACGGCATCACACGAAACCAGTACGATGCACTCTGATCTCTCTTGCTCCCTCTCCCCCTGGGAGAGGGCTGGGGTGAGGGTTCTTGAGAGTCTGCGAAGAATTACAAACTGAGAATCATGCCACACTCCACCAACGACATCGCCCAACTCTTCCCCGAAATCATGGCCATCTCCGATGCGCAGTTGCGCGACAAAGTCGCTGCCGTCTGGGACGAGTCCATCACCACCGGTTGCGGCGGCAAGGGTTGGACGTTTGATGAATTGCGCGAGATCAAGTTCACGCTCCTGACCGGCGATATCGATATGCGATTCGTCGAGCACCTCAACTCGTGCGTCAAACAGTGTATGGCGATCGCAGATGTGTTGAACTCAGTGTTCGGCGATCGTGTGCCGATCAATCGTGATTACCTAATCGCCGGTGCCCTCCTCGCCGACGTCGGCAAGCTCTTGGAGTTCGACAAGGACGCAGCCGGCAACGTGATCAAAGGCAGCTTCGGCGAAGCGCTGCGCCATCCATTTTCAGGCGTCGCACTGTGTTACAAGCACGGTATCCCCCCGGAAGTCATGCACATCGTCGCAACACATTCCCACGAAGGCGACAACGTGCAGCGGAGCATCGAATCAATCATCTTCCATCACGCCGACTTTGTCGACTTCGACATCGCCAAGTACCTGGGCGCGCGTGCGGCGCCGCCCGCTTAAGCGGGCTGCGCCGTACACGTTTTTGAACCTGCTGATATCCTGTCCCTATGCCGCAAACATTCGTCGAGAAGATCGCCACTCGCTTCGCCGCTCCCGGAACTGGGGACGGGAAGAAGGCCTACGCCGGGGATTTTCTCAATATCCGCCCCAAGCACATTATGACGCACGACAACACGTCGGCGGTGATGAGTAAGTTCAAGACGATCGGTGCGGCAAACGTGTTCGACCCAAAGCAACCCGTCTTCGCGATCGATCACGATATTCAAAACACGACGCCTGAAAATCTCGGCAAGTACGCAAAAATCGAAGCGTTCGCGCGCGAACATGGGATTGATTTTTACCCGGCCGGGACGGGTATCAGTCATCAGGTCATGGTCGAGCAAGGCTACGTGACTCCCGGAAGTTTGGTCGTGGGCAGTGATTCACATTCGAATCTCTATGGTGCGGTTGGTGCGCTGGGGACGCCGGTGGTTCGCACGGATGCTGCGTGCATTTGGGCGACGGGTCAAACGTGGTGGCAGGTTCCCCCAATCGCGCGCGTCAACCTCACCGGCCAGTTACTTCCGGGGGTGGTTGGCAAAGATGTCATCATCGCCCTGTGCGGCGTGTTCAATAACGATGAAGTGCTGAACATGATCGTCGAGTTCGTCGGCGACGGCATCGCGTGCCTCTCGATGGATCAACGTCTTAGCATTGCCAATATGACAACCGAGTGGGGAGCACTGGGCGGCGTGTTTCCGTTTGATGAGGTGCTGTGCGATTATCTGTATGGACGAGCGGATTACCTGGCTGCGAGAAAGACACCGCGTTACTCTCGCTCTGATGTGGATGATTGGTTTGAGAACAGACTAGTCTCTGACGCGGGGGCGCGCTATGCCGTGGACTTGATGCTCGACTTGGCGACGGTAATTCCCCACGTCTCGGGGCCGGATCATGTGAAGGTGATGCACGCGTTGCCTGAAATCGAAGAGCGGCGAGTCAAGATCAACAAGGCGTATCTGCTGAGCTGTGTCAACGCACGCTTGGAAGACCTCAAAGAAGCGGCTGCGATCGTTGATGGCAAAACCGTTGCCCAAGGCGTCGAGTTCTACGTCGCGGCCGCTTCAGCTGAGGTGCAGCGGCAAGCCGAGAACGATGGATTTTGGCAAACATTGATTGATGCAGGTGCGATTGCACTTCCCAGCGGATGCGGGCCGTGTATCGGCCTCGGGCGCGGAACACTCGAACCGGGTGAGGTCTGCATCAGCGCCACCAATCGCAACTTCCGGGGGCGAATGGGGTCCCGCGATGCAAAGGCTTATCTCGGTAGTCCAGCGGTTGTCGCGGCCTCAGCGATTGCCGGCTACATCTGCTCACCACATCAATTTGGAAATGTCAAGCCCACGTTCTCGATCAAAGTTCACGATCAGAAACGCGAAGTTCGTGCGGTTGAGATCCTCAAAGGCTTTCCGCAAACGATGACCGGCCGATCGCTGCTGCTCCCCGTCGATAACCTCAACACCGATGGCATCTACTCCAGCAAACTGACATACCGCGATGATGTGAGTGACAAGGAGATGGCGGCCGCTTCTTTCGCCAACTACGACCCACAGTTCAACACTATCGCGTGCGAAGGTGACATCATCGTCGCCGGTCGCAACTTCGGCACTGGTTCCTCGCGCGAACAAGCAGCCACGTGCCTGAAACTTCGTGGTATCCAATGCATTATCGCCGCGTCGTTTAGTCAAACATATAAGCGTAACGCGTTCAATAACGGGTTTCTCGTGCTGGAGAGTCCGGAGTTATACGAAGCGCTGTGTGCGCAATCGGAATCCCCTCTCTCCTTGGGAGAGGGTGGCGAGCGCAGCGAGACGGGTGAGGGTTCTTCAGAACTGAGAACAGCTCCTCAATCGGATGAAGAGAAGAAAAGACCCTCACCCCCAACCCCTCTCCCAGGGGGAGAGGGGAGTAAGAGCACCATTCCCAGCCCGGAGATCACGATCGATTTCGCCACATCGACAATAACTGTGGAAAATAGAACCTGCGCGTTTTCACCGCTGAGCACCGTGGCCCAAGAACTCATCGTCACAGGCGGCGCGGAAGCACTCGTCAGGCGCAAGATCAGCAATTCAGTTGGAGTTACCTAATTCCGCCAATCGTTCGATCCGCTCCGGTTCGCTCTCCGTCAGCCACGCGTCTTTGGATAGTAATTCATGCGCTCGGCGAAAATACGACTTTGCTTCACTGATCTTCCCCAGTGCGTGCAGACACTCCGCTAACTCTTCATACACATAGCCGTCCGGGTTCTCGATATCGTCGATCTGCTTTTCCAAATCACGCTGAATCGCCAGCGCCTCCTCCACTCGATCAAGTGATCGCAAGCACTTCGCAACACACCAACACGCCACACGAACATCGTCCGCTTTGCCTTGCGCTATTCGATGCTCAAGCGCCTGCTCGAAATACTCAAGTGCATGATCGAAATCATCGGCGCTGTGATACGACCAGCCGATGTTGTTGCACAATGAACCCTTCCAACGCTGCGCATCCGGATCGGATGATGAATTGGCCAAATCAAGCGCTTTCTGATCCCACCTCAAGGCCTCATTGCCGGACTGGACGATCGCGATCATGTGCGCCGCATCGACTGCCAAACCGTCGATCCCTTCACGCCTCGCCAACTCCCACGCCTCGACAAAACAAGGCTTAGCCTTCTCTGCACTCCCGGATGAATTGAACACACGCCCACGTTCCGCCAACAGTCGCACCCGCGCCCGGTGCATATCCCCGTCAATCATCGCATCCGCTTCATCCAAAATTCGATGCGCTTCGTCAAACTGCCGCTGCAACCCTTGCGCTCGCGCAATCTGCGTAAGTAGCTCGGTGTGGTAGGACCGATCATCAAGTGCCTCAGCCTTCGTCAAAATCGCCCGGAACTTCGACTCCGTACCCGCGGGATCGTCGTAATCCCACACCCCTTGAAGATCAGGCAGATTCGAGTTTTGATCGGCGACCGCCATCGACTCACATCCTCCACCCAGCCCGGCGATTGTACTCACCCGACCATGCTATACTCCCCGCCCTCGTTTGTTTCCAACCCTGTTTTATCTGTGTCCATCTGTGTTCATCTGTGGTTGCTCTTCTATGCCCAAATACACCATCGCCTGGTTACCCGGTGACGGCGTCGGCAAAGACGTCATGGAAGCCGCCCGCATCGTCCTTGACGCGATGAAGTTCGACGCCCAGTACATTCCCGCCGACATCGGCTGGGAATTCTGGTGTAACGAAGGCGATCCGCTGCCGCAGCGAACGATCGACATTCTCAAGGAAACAGATTGCGCACTGTTCGGAGCGATCACCTCCAAGCCGCGCGATGAAGCCAACGAAGAACTCACGCCCGGGCTGCGCGATAAGGGTTTGGTTTACTTCAGCCCAATCGTGAAGCTTCGCCAACTGTTGAATCTGCACACGAATCTTCGCCCGTGCAAAGCCTATCCCGGTAATCCGCTTAATTACCGCGACGATATCGACCTCGTTGTGTTTCGTGAGAATACCGAAGGGATGTACGGCGGCGTCGAGTGGTTCCCGCTGCCGGAAAAAGTCTATGAAGCGATGTGCGACAACCCCAAGATGGTCAAATGGAAAGACAAGGGACTTGAGAACGTCGCGCTCTCCACACGCATCATGTCCAAGCAAGGTTGCGAATCGATCTGCAGGCAAGCCTTCGAATTCGCCAAGACCCACAATCGAAAGAGTGTCACGCTCGTTGAGAAACCCAATGTGTTGCGCGAAACGGGCGGCTTGATGACCCGCGTTGCGCGCGACGTCGCAAAGGACTACCCAGATATTCCACTATGGGAAGCGAACATCGATGCCATCTGTATGTGGATGATCAAGAATCCACAGAACTACGACGTGCTGGTCGCAGAGAACATGTTCGGCGACATTCTTTCAGATCTCTGTGCAGGCTTGGTCGGAGGGCTCGGCTTCGCCTCAGCCGCCAACATCGGCGACGACTATGCTGTGTTCGAACCAACCCACGGCTCAGCGCCAAAGTACGATGGTCAATACAAAGTCAACCCTATGGCAATGTTGCTCACCGTCAAACTCATGTTCGATTGGCTCGATGAGAACGAACTAGCGACCCGGCTCGAAAACGCAATCACCACAGTCATCAAAGAAAACAAGATCGGGACGTATGATGTGGGTCTGAGCAATACCACCTTGGAGGTTGCTGAAGAAGTCGCGCGGAATCTGAATACGCCTGTAGGAGCGTAGGATGTGCCGTCGACGCGAAGGGTGACTGATATTTCTCGGATCAGCATACACAAGTTACCCGCTCTCTTGGTTTCAGCCTCCCTTGCGGGTGCCACACAGCATCTCGTAGAGTGCTGTGTGCTCTGCGGCAGCAACACTCC
>CBDUST010000076.1:0-15733 GCA_965369945.1 uncultured bacterium
CATGACATCATCAATGTCTCTGCGCGAGAGTGTGATCGATCTGACGGTGCCGGCCATGCGAATGCACGAATCGTACGCAGCGCAACTGGTACACGATTTGGACGAGGCTGCGATGGATGCCGTCGCCGGGCCCGGTCATGAGAACACACCTCGCTTTACGATCGGACATTTATGTTGCGCCTCAGCGTTGACCGTCTGGTGGCTACAAAACGCTGAAAGCGATGGAGTGGACATCGAAATGGACGTGCCAGCGGGGTACGAAGCGCTCTTTCGCCGAATGGGTCCCGGTGATCGGCGGTTGCCGGAGACAGGTGACGATGGGCCATCGAAGGAAGAGCTGTTGGATGAGTTTCGCCGGCAGCATGATTGCGTCGTGCAGACGCTTCATGAAACACCGGAAGACGTCTTCGCTGTGGTACATGAGTGGAAACTCTCGCACCATTTACCACGAACTGCGGACATCGTTATGTTCCAGTGCTTGCACGAGATGCTGCACCTGGGTCAGCTTGCCTCTTGGCGGCGAGCGATGCGACTCCCTGCGGCGATGGCGCGTATGGCGGAGCTACGCGTATAACGAGGATGCAGTTGGGGCATGTCGCGCCGGTTGACGTGAGCGATGGTTTGGCGCGGCTGCGCGCGATGCCTTCGGCACCGGGAGCGCGACCACCCCCGGAAACGGTCGCGGCTTTATGTTGCCCAGCCGACGATTGATTGTGATTGGGAAGACGCCGCGTGGGCCGCGGCGGCCAAACGGGAAGATTGGGCGATGGATGGGGTTTGGTGTGCGGGGGCGAACCGGGTTGACACAACCCGGCTCGCTGGGAACTGATGACCAACAACGAACAACGAACAACTGATCGTGTTCAGCTTTCGTGCGAAGTGAATCGTGACTGCGGGGCGGGTGTGTTCAGGCGGGGGTTGGGAGAAGAGTCTCGGGGATTCCCGATGGAATCGGGACAAGGTCCGTCCCCCGGCTTTGGGGCGGTTGGGGTTCTACTGCCGAATCATTGTCGGAATCAGTTGGTCGGCATCATCAAATCGGCGTCGGGCTAAGGAAGCATCGAAGTTGTCGGGCAGGTCGTGAGGCTCAAGACGATCCAATAGGAAGCTCAGCACGGCGTCAGCGACGGATTGCGGCGCGTCGGAGCCGGTCGCCGACCAGTGGTTGTAGTCAGACCAGGAAAGCTGCATGTTGAATTGGTGAAGCTTGCCGGTCTTGGGGCCCGGTGTTTGCACACGATAGCTCCACCCGCCGGCTTGTTCGCGCTCCGTGATGATCTCGAAAACGGCCACCTTTGGCGCTCCTATCTGTATACGATTACGTCCTTACTGTACTTGGTCGATGTGACGATGGTTGCTGGGCCAGTTTGAATCTGTGCTTATGACGTTCCTTCTTGAAATCCTGCGTCTGGGTCTGAAGAACCTTCGGCTGCACTTGCTGCGCTCGGTGTTGACGAGCCTGGGGATCATCCTCGGTGTGGCGGCGGTGATTGTGATGGTCTCGATCGGAGAGGGGAACAAGCAGGCGGCGCTAAGGGAAATTGAGGCGCTGGGAGCGACGAATGTAATCGTGCGATCTTCCAAGCCGCCGGAGGCGTCGACCTTTGGTGGAGAGGAGCGGTCGTTCGTTGCGGCGTACGGGATCACGCGGCAGGATCTGCGGCGCATCGAACACAATCTCTCGGATGTGACGTACATCGTTCCGCTGAAGGCCGCGGGCGCTGAGATTTCGTATCAATCACAGCGGATGATCAGCCAGGTGTTCGGCACGACGCCACAGTTGCAGCGGGTTGCGAATCTTCGGCTCGAGTCGCGCGGCCGGTACATCACCGCAGAGGACATAAGGAACACAACGCCGGTGGCTGTGATCGGATCGGAAGTTGCGCAGAAGTTCTTCAGGATGCGCGATCCATTGGGGGCGACGTTCCGAATCGATCAACAAGCGTTTCGCGTGATCGGCGTGATACGGCCGATTGGCCTGGCCGGCGGCGCGAGTTCACCGCTGGTGGGTCGAGATTGGAACAAGGACGTGCACATTCCGCTTTCCACGGCCGTGAGCCAATTTGGCGATATTGTCGTGCGCCGACAGTCTGGTTCGTTCTCCGGGGAAGAGGTTCAGTTTGCGGAGATTTACGTTACTGCCAACTCCACCGAATCGGTCCTCCAAACCGCTGAGCGCGTGAAGCGGCTGATCATGGTGGGGCACCCGGAGTTCAGCGATGTTCAACTGATCGTGCCATGGGAATTGCTGGAGAACGTCAAGAAAACACAGCTCGTGTGGAACATCGTACTCATCGCGATTGCGGCGATCAGTCTCGTCGTCGGCGGTATCGGAATCATGAACATTATGTTGGCATCGGTGACTGAACGGACACGAGAGATCGGCATCCGTCGAGCTTTGGGCGCGACGCGCAGGCACATTATCGCGCAGTTTATGGTCGAGACGGGAACGCTCACCGCTGTGGGCGGTGTGCTGGGGATATTGTGTGGCGTGGGCGTGTCGGTGGGACTGAATAGCTTGGTGCCATGGATTCTGAACCTGGCGATGGTTCGCCGGTACTTCGAGACGACGGTGTCATTGGAGACGCAGATCACCACGTGGTCGATCGTCGTGTCGTTTGTCGTGGCGGCGTTGGTGGGGCTGGTGTTTGGAATCTACCCGGCGGTGCTGGCGAGTCGCCAGGATCCGATTGTCGCGCTGCGGCACGATTAGAAGTTGTTATTTGGCAGTGCTGGTTGTTGAACGGGCGTAGACCTGCACGCTGCCGTTGTTCCAGTCCACCCATCCCGGGAAATCTTGTATGGCTTTGTAACCATGCTGTTGTAAGAGTGTGGCGTGATCGGTGCTAAGGTGATTGGGATAGTACAGGATGATCCATTGGGGATGGACATCGTTGAGTTTTTGGGGCAGGTCGAAGCCGTGTCTGAGGCTGTAGGCTGGTTGGGGCTCGAACAGGTACACGTCCATGACGCGATGCGCCAAGCCGATCACAAGGATCGAGTCGTTGTCGGTATGTTGTTGGGCGACAAACTCAGCGGCATCGCGCAACGGCTGCTTGGCGGGTCGAACGATGAGGTCGGCGGCGCTGATTGCTACGACGACTAGCAAGAGCGATAGTGCGGCGATGGAGTTTCTGCGCCACAGATACTCAATTCCGCCAGCCATGAGGAGCACAGCTCCAGGCAGGCTAAACAAACCGAAGCGTGCATACATCCACGAGTCAAACAGCGACACGACAACGACCATGAGCGGCAACCCCAACATCGCGACAACCCCGACCTCCCGCAAAAGGGGTCGGGAGTCATTTTTAGGTTTTGGGGGTGTCGTGGTGAGGCCTATGAGGAGAATCAGCAACCCAGCCCAGGCGGCCCAGGGATACCAGGAGCCGCCCAGTTGCAGCAATGCGTGCAGGCCTTCGGGTCCCAAGACGCTGGGCTCAGTGCCGCTTGAGGCGACGTAGATGCTCTGAGCGTTTATCAGATCAGGGATCGCCGGTGCATAGAGCGCAATGGACAATATGGTTGCGAGTGTCAATGTGAATGCGCCGCGGATCGCCCATCCTGTCTCAGTATGTCGTATAGCGCGCCATATCAACCACACCGCGTGTCCGATGGGAACGAATGCGGTGACGAAGTGAGTCCATACGCCTAATGCACAGACGATCGCATAGGCACACCACAGCCATGCTCGATCACGTGTTCGTGTCGCCACGAGTATCCACGTTGCTGTTGCTGAGAAGCAGATCATCATGCTGTATCCGCGTGCTTCAACGCCTTCCAACACCGCGACGGGAAGTACAGCCATGAGCAGACCAGCGATGACTGCTTCCCGTCGACCAAGCGTAAGTCGCGCCAGACCATAGATGCCAACGATCGCGCCGAGTGAGAACAACAGCGCCGGCAAGCGCAGCGCGAGCTCGAACCCGAGCGCCGGCTCAAACAGTTCAACCGCCCACCAACTCAACAGTGTGTGTGCGACATGGTTGGCGGGATCAAACAGATTGCCGATAATCGGCCCGGGCCCGTGGATGCCGAAGGAAAACCACGCGGCGATCTCGTCGTACCAAAGGCTCTCGCTAATCCGGGTCATGCGCACCAACAGTCCAAGCGAGATCAAGCCTGCCACGATCCATAGGTCCATTGAGCTGGATTTGGCTGAGTTGTCGTGCTTCGGTTGCCGAGTCGGCTCAAGGCGCGTAAGCAACGATGGAATGGCGATCAACATAACCGCTGCAATGACGAGCATGATCCGCCAAAGCGCTGCACCTTGTCGCGTGACATCCGGGACGGGCGTTCGGCTTGGATGTGCAAACCACTGGGTCCATTGCTCGACGTTGATGAGACTCCCGAGTAGAACAGCCAACACCGCAATCAACAGGGGCGCAATCAGCCAGCCGTGGCGTTTGCAGTTCATCCAACCGCCCCGCGATAGCGAAACAGCAAACGCAAAAGTCGCTTGGTTCGATCGCTGAAGAACGACTCGCCGAGATGATCGATCGCGACGCGGCGATTGATTTCACTGAGCGTGGGGTAGATATGTGTCGGCCCGGCGAGCCGGCCGATCGTCATGCCCCGGCTGATCGCGAGCACATATTCGTGAATCAGCTCACCGGCGTGCGGGCCGACGATCTGCGCCCCGATGATCTTCTTGCGCCATCCTCCCTGATAGAGCACTTTGATTTTCCCGGCGGTTGATGATTCACACAGTGCGCGATCGTTGTCGGCAAACTCCGCCTCGGCGACGCTGTAGTCGATCCCGTTTTGGCGAGCTTGTTTCTCGTTGACGCCCACACTGGCCAGTTCCGGCTCGGTGTAGGTGCACCAGCCGAAGGCGCGGTAGCTCACTTTCGCCGGCAGCTTGAAGACGATGTTTCGAATGGCGACGCTTGCTTCCAGTGACGCGGCATGCGTGAACATCGGTCCGCCGGCACAGTCGCCGACGGCGTAAATGTGCCGCACGCTCGTCTGCATCCGTTTGTTGACGCCGATGCCGCGGCGGTCGTGATTGATGCCCGCGACATCGAGTTTCAACCCATCGATGCTCGGCTTGCGTCCGACGGCTACGAGAATCTCATCCGCCGCGATCTCATCGTGCTCACCGCGACATTCCAGGCCGATTCGTTTTTTGCCATTGTGGACGGCAACGTTCGCCGCGGTGCAATTCACGCGCAGATTCACCCCGTCGTGTTTCAGCGCATCGCATACAATGGCGGACATGTCATCATCTTCCCTGCTCAGTACGCAGTCGGACGATTCGATAAGCGTGACGCTCGTTCCCAAGCGGGCGAATGCTTGGGCCATCTCCACGCCGATGGGACCGCCCCCGATTACCGTGAGGCGCTGCGGTTGGGTCTTGAGCGTGAAGACATCTTCGTTGGTGATGTAACCCGCTGCTTTCAGCCCGTCGATCGGCGGGACTACCGCGCTCGATCCGGTCGCGATGACGATCTTGTTTGCCTTGATATTCTGATCGCCGACGCGCAGCGTATGAGGATCGACGAACGTTGCGTGAGCTTCGTACACGCTCAAGCCCATCTCGCGGAAGTACGAAGCTGTTTCGTGCTCGCGGATATGGTCTTGGATGGCAGCGATCCGGCGTGTAATTTGCTCCCAACGAAAGCGCGGCTCCGTTGGCTCGATCGCAAAGCGCTGAGCGTCGCGCATCAGCGCCACGGCGCGGCTCGATGCGATGAGCGCCTTGCTAGGCACACAACCGAAGTTCAGGCAATCGCCGCCGAAGAGATGCCCTTCGATCAACGCGGTTTTCAATCCGAGCTTGTGAGCGACGATAGCTGCAACGAGTCCGCCCGAGCCGGCCCCGATTACCGCCAGGTCGTAGTGATCAACTCGGTTCGACGCCAAGCGCCGGCCCCTCTCGTCGCAGACGGTAGGCGATCGCACGCCCCCAATTGCCCAGGGTCGTTCGCGCTACGCCTTGCCGCCAGTGTCGATGATCGATCGTGACCGGGCAATCGACAAACAGCCAACGACCGTAGGGTCGGCATTGCATCGCCAGCTCCAGGTCCTCCATGCAAGGCTGATTGGGGAAACCGCCGATGTGCGCCACGACGTTCGTTCGCACGAACATGGCTTGGTCGCCGTAGGGTAGTTGCCATCGTAAGGCGCGAAAACGATTGCCGTGCTCGACCATCCTGAACCTGAATCGTGGATCATCGATCACGTGTCCGAGCACGCCGCCGACGGCGCGCGGATGCGCTACCAAGGATTCGACGATCGCCTTGCGCGCGTCACAACGAAATCGCATGTCTGCATGGGCGATCAACACGACATCGACGTGATCGCATAATGCTTCGTACCCCCCTGCAACCGCATATCCACGGTGCCGTTCACTGTAGCGCAGGACACGCGCGCCGGACCGCTGGGCGATCGATGCAGTTTCGTCGGTAGACGCAGCATCAACAACGATGATTTTATCAGCGTGAGCTTGAAACGTCGCAAGACTTGCAAGACATGGGCCGATGTTGCTCGCTTCATTGAAAGCGGGGATCACAACACCGATGCGCAGTAATCGTCTAGGCTGGATCGTCGCGCCTTGCAGTTTGGAGGTTCGTTTGTCCACGCATCTTGTTCCAGGATCGTTTTGCCACGACTGCGGCTGTCAGCATAACGATTAGGGCCACGGCGAACCCTCCTACGATCGGCCAGGGAACCGCGCCTTGGCGAATCGCCCCGAATGTACCGGTGACGCCCAGCACGTAGAAGGCCGTGGCCGGCACCATGCAAACCCATGATGCGAGCAAATACTTCCAGAATCCGACACGAGTGAGCCCGAATCCATAATTCAGCAGGTTGTATGGGATGATCGGCAAGAGGCGGGTGATGGCGACAACCCATACGCCGTGCGTCTCGGTGGCTCGATCGAGCTTTGCAAACGCCTCGCGCCGCGCCGCCCAAGTCCCAATGGAGTCTCGGGCGAATCGTCGGGCTATGAGGAAGCACGCAGCCGCCCCGAGCGTCGATCCTGCCGACACACTGGCCAGCGCTATCCACGGTGAGGACGCAAACACCGATGCGCCGACCAACGTGATAGGCGTGCCCGGCAAACCTGCGATTGTCCACAGGATGTACATCATCACGTACGCCAGCGGTCCCCACGGTCCCATCGACTGGATCGTCTGCTGGACCCATTCGAGCGCGGGTCGAAGTTCTTGTCGAAAGGTCAATCCAAGCCCGATCGCGAGGCCAACAACCGCGAGAAGACCGATTGCCCGCCAAGGAATTCGCGCGCGCGTTGACCCAGTGATCTGCTTCGTGTCAGTGGTCATCCGCCCAATCGTATGGCGTTCGGCCACCGCGCGCTCCGGGGGCTTGTTCTAGCTGCGTCGGAATTCCTCGGCACTGAGGTGCCGATGCTCAGCTTGTTTGTAGCGCAGCTTGATGAGCGGCGTGAAACCGATTATCAACACCGTGACAATTGCGCCGGAAAACAGTAGGGGGTACCACACGCCGTACGGTTGACCGGCTATAAGCGCCGTCACGCCTGCCGCGAGCACGCCCAGTCCGAGCAACAAGGAAAACCAGTGAAGTCCATAGACCAAGCCCTTGGCTTTGCCGCGCGGAGCGCAGACGCCGACCACTGTGCCGTACACGCCGCCGAGCAAGCCGACGCCTCCACCGAGGAGGCCCCCGACCAATCCCCAGTTTTCAAACCACGGCTGAACCGCCGCGAGCAGACCGATCATGTTTGGTTCACTCATCATGGGTGACTCCTTGTGTCTTGGCCGCCCATCGCTGCGGTGAGCTGTTGTCGATGAAGCGTGCGGATCTGGTTGGCGGTACTCGGAGCGATCTGCCCCTTCGCGATCAAGTCTGCCAGGCAGTCGCTGACCGGATCGGGCTCGGCGCCGTCCATCAGACCACGCAAACGTTCGATCATGGCGTCCAGACGTTGTCGCATGGTGGGGTATGACACGCCGTACTGCCCCGCAAGGGCCTTGATTGACCCACTGACCAGCACGAACGAGCTGACCATATTCAGGTCCTCGCCGCTCAGCTTTAGTATGGGATGGCTCGCGTTCAGATCGCTCATGGATCATTCCTCGTGATCTTGAACAATCCTAAACTGGCATTTCACATTGTCAAGCACGATCTTTAACAAAACACAAAAGGAATTGTGTTTAGTACGGAAGTATATATTTGACGCAAGGGGGCCGTCCACTCATCATCTTGGACGTCCAATAGTTGACAACCACAATATCTGGCGATACGCTACGCGCGCCGCGACTGTAGGATGCCATGCAGCGGTGAAGGGCCACCTTGGTGGGTGGAGAACGCGATGTTCGGCTTCTGTCGTCAGCTGGGTCGAGTTGGACGAGGCTGGCCTAGGGGGGAATCTGTCAATACGTGCCAACTAGTCCCAATCTTCGGGCAGAGGCCTACTGTATACTTCATGGCTCGATGGCTCGTCTGATTGGGAGGGGCCTCTGAGCGCAGGTCACCGACTGGTGAACCGTATCCCCCTGTCAGCAAAGGAGCCTGTCTTGTGTCAACAGCCGTCCTAGAGCAGGAAAACCTGTCAATGAGCACTATCTATCCAGCATTGACGAAGTACGTCGAGGAGAAAGCGATCCTACATGGTCGTTTCGACTTGGCTAGTGGCGCTAACGTTGGCTACTACTGTGATGGGAAGCAGGTCAGCTTTTCTGGGCAGGGGATCGCATTGGTTGTCGATGCAATCTTAGACTGCCTAAAAGACGTGGATTTTGACGCGCTCGGCGGCATGGACATGGGGGCGACTCCAATTGTCTCGGCTGTTGCGTTGAAGTATTTCCAAATAGGCAGAGACCTACCGACCTTCGTAGTTCGCAAGGACGTCAAATCTCATGGCACAATGAAGAAGATAGAAGGCCCACTCCCGGATACTCCTTCTCGGGTGGTCATTGTTGATGACGTGGTAACATCGGGCGGGTCCATTCTTCAGGCAATTCGAGCAGTCCAATCGATCGGCCATGAAGTAGTGCTGGCGATTAGCTTGCTCGATCGTGAGGAGGGTGGTACAGAGAGTCTAAGGAAAGCGGGAATCCGATACGTGCCACTTGTCACCCGTTCTCAGGTAGGGGTTGTGAATGGAGACCATCAGCCAAGCATCGCAAGCAGCACGGAATAACTTCTGTGCGATGACATTGCTGGATTTGGCGACCGCTTGTCGTGACTACGCAAGGCAAGAAGGGGCTCCAGTAGCCACAGCTTTGGCCCTGGTTGGCCCTGGCGGACCTGTTCTTGGGAACTGGTAACTTCATAGATGATCGTCCGGTCACCACCGCTGAAACCGACAAGCTATCGCGACGTCTCGGCCCTCTCCTCGATCTACTTGCACAGGGGGGGCTTTCTGAAGCCGAGGCCATTACGGAACAAATCAGCGGATTGCGCAATTTCATCCGCTAAGCAAGTCGCGCCGCTCATGACCTTCTGGACGAAGGAGTGCGATACGTCAGCCGCCCCCCCTCGGCTCCCTGGATTGCCAGGGCTACTCGTGCGCTGTCGTCCGGCTTGCAGGTGTCGTAGCGGAACTCAACCTCGGCGCAATAGCGATGGAGATGGTGCTTTGAGATTTGGTTGCCGGAGCTCTTAGGCCATGATCGCGCTGGCGATGCTCATCGCGACGAACATGAACAGAAGCCACTCGACGATTTTCATCACCACCACGAACACAAACGCCTGGAGCGCGTCCATGCCCAGTAGCCAGGCGGCTAAGAAGAACTGGGCGGGCAAGGCGACCAACATCCCAAGCAGGGGCCCGACCAAGGCGGTGAATGCCAGCAAGGCAACGAATTGTGCTGAGACAACTGCGGCTGCGCGCAGCATTAGGAGGTGGAGCGTTCCGAAGTCCTCAGCGAACAGCTTGCCCACGATCCACAGAGCGCCGGTGCCAACAGCTGCGGATACGGCCAACAGAACCGCACCAAGGATAGCTAGGCCGATGCCGCCGAGTAGGCCGCCTCCAGCCAGCCCGATCCCGGCACAGATGATCAGGTAAAGACCGGTACATATCGAGGCGACGCCGATGTGCAGCGTGTGATCCTCCTCGAAGAGATCGGCGTCGACTTCCTCATCGGAGAGGAAGACGGCCTGCTCGCCGTTTGGTCCAGTGACGACCCCTCGAAGGGGCGCCACCTGTTCGGGCGGGGCCTGGGTCTGCGTAGAAGGGGCGGTGGCGAAACCAGTGACCGCGACGTCACTTGGCGGAGCTGCAGCAGGGGCCGAGGGTTTCGGTGCAACCATTCCTGGATTGATCGGCGCCAGACCTGGGCGTGTATTGACCGATGATTCTGAGGCGGTGGCCGGCGCGGCGGGCCGCGGCGGTTTCGGCTGGACTGGAAGCATGGACATTTCGATTCCCCCCTGATCTGGCTGGTCTTAGGCCGTCCGGCCCGCTCGAGCGGGTCGTCCCGCCTCAAGCAGGATCGGCCGGTGGATCAGGCAGCTTCATACAACCAGCCGGCCATGTGAGGGTGATGCACACAAAGGATCGGAATGAACGGGTCGGGCCAAGACGCTGGTCCGAATAACCACGCGGTCCGCTTAGGTTGTTGGCGTACGGGCTACATTGCAAGTCATCGTTCACGACGTGCAATAGAAAAACGGAGCGGCCGAGTTGGCTGCTCCGTTGAGGGGTCTAGGAAGGGTAAATCGTCTGGCGGATCAGGGATCGCCGCCGCCGGCGGTGCCGCCGAACTCGCGTGCCCGGCTTTCACGGAACCCGGCCAGTTGGACGTTCGAGGCCGCTCCGGTGAAGGTCACGTATCGTCTGTCGATCGCGGCATCAACTGATCGGCGCACGGGTCGGGTAGCGAATGGATAGCCGCCGATCTGTCGTTGGATGTAATCCGGTGCGCGGACAATGAGTGTTCCCTGGTAGTAACGAATGGAGGCCGCCTCGCCGCCGTTGTCAACCCACTCGTCAGGCTCGACGATCTCGATTATGAGGTCGATGACTTCCTGGGCTTTTTCTAGTTCGGTTCGTCGATCAGGGGGCTCATCGGGGTCACCGAAGATGGAGCCGCCGCCGCCGCTACCGCCGCCCCCACGGCCACCGCCGCCACCCCCGCCGCCGCCTCCGCCGAAACCGCCGCCGCCACCACCACCACCGCCTCGACCACCGCCACCGCCGCCGCCGGCGAGGCCTTGATTCAACGCGCTATCGAGGTCGAGCTCGGGAGCATTGTCAAACCGCAGCGGTTCGAAGAGGAGGTCCTTGATCGGGTAGTACCTGATCTCGCGGGCACCTGGCGCACCGAGACGGGCCTTGGTCCCGACCTCAACGAACCCGTTGCGCAGCTGCCACGTCGTTGGGTCCAGTTCCGCGCACTGATCGAGAATCATTTCCAGTACGGTCAGGGCCGGCTGATCCGTGGTATCGAGCGTGATCGGCGTATCAGGATCGATGCCCTCGCCGGTTCGGTCGTCGCTATAGCGGCCGACGATGTTGATCCCCAATACTGTTTGCAGATAGTTGAAGGCATCTCGGGCCGGCGTCTCGTCGAATTGAAACGGCATGTCGGTATACAACAGCACGCTGAGCATGTGAGCCTTGGACGTATTACGTGATTCGGCCTGAGCACGCTTTTGCATGACGTAGCCCATCCGCTCAGAGAGGTTCTGGCCGAAGGCTGGCGCCGTGATTAGCAAACCGCAGCCAGCGAGCACGAGGGTGATACGTTTCATTTGAATATCTCCAGAAAGGCTCATGCGGGCGCACAGAATCCACAGGTATGGGAACCTGAGTATAGACGCGAATCATCATATCAAGGTGTCGGGAAATCCCATAATTCATCTTAGATTTCGTGCCGCGGGGGTCATTGGTTCCCCTGGGGCTTGTCTCGGGCCTTTAGGCTCCACAGGGTCTCTACGGCGGTCAGGAGCCCCAGGGCCTGGGCGGGGACAGGCTGATCGCTGTTCCAGAGGGCCGATCGTACTCCGCCGAGCCCCCGAGCCGGGTTCTGAAGCGACCAGGATGAAGTCTCACGGACGGTCAGTTGCATGAGAAAGCGGACCGTATCCAGCTGGCGATCAAGGGCCGACTGGGCCTGCTCAGCACTGGTCAGGTCAGACTGTCGCAGCATGGTGGCGAGGAAGGCCGCAGGGCGGAGGGTCTGGGCGGTGGCGATCACCCCCTGCATTGGGTTCAGGACGAAGCCGGCGGCGAGGTCCTCAGCCCCGGGCAGGAATGGCGATCCGATTCGGCTGGAGTCGAGCATCCGGCGGATTTCGAGCAGCCTGGCGACGTTGGCTAGCGGCTCGCCGACCATCGAGCTGTATTCGAGTTCGGCCCAGCCCAGCCACGGCAACAGCATCACATGTTGATGGTCGGGCACGGATTGCCAAGCCTTGTCCATGGCGCCGCGGACGAGCTGGGGAGTTAGTCGATCAGCCTGATAGCCGCGATTCAGCAGTCGGCTCAAGGCTGCGGCGATCAGCGCCTGGCCGTTGGGCGAGATCGGCCGGGCTTGGCCGGTGGCCGGATCACGCTGCGCGAACCCCGCCTCCAGAGTGAATGCACCGATGACGCGCTGGGCTGCGGGTATCAATAGCGGGCGGATGGCTGGGTCTTGCATCGTTCGCGCATGCTCGAAGCCGGCATAGACGATCGCGGCGCAGGCTTGGACGTCCACAAGCGGATTATCCTCACCGCCAGGGCCCACTTGGAGTTGGAGAAGGATCTGTCGACTTGCGCTGGCGGCTCGACGTGCAAACAGCGGATCAACGTTCGGCGCTAGGGCATATTGGGCCAGGGCGAACGCGGCCAAGGCCTGTTCGCGCAGTGGTGCGATGAGTGGCTCGTACTGGTCCGTGCTCGGCTGGTAGGTTCCCATCAGACCCGGCGCAACATCCAGCGGCGAAAACGATCGCAACAAGTGCTGCGCGATCGAGTCGGCCAGGGCAGCGACTCGACGCGGCGTGACCTTACTGCGAGCCACAACGACATCGCCTCGAACTGTTCGGAAGGGGCGCTTGTCCGGGGCGGCCTGAGTCAGATGTGTTGTGCGAAACCGGTAGATGGACACATCGGGCCTGGTCAGAAGGTCTGCGGGCTTGGCGGCGGGTAGGCCCAGCTCGACCGCCAAGCGCAGAAGCTGCCGTTGGATATCGCCCGCTGTGTTGCGCGCCAACGCCTGAGCTGGAAACGACAAGGCCCAATCGTCGCCACGCCGAATCGCCAGGCCATCCAGCCCCGGCTCGACCTCACGGGCAAGCTCAAAGAACGATCGACCCAGTAAGGGAACGGGTCGGCCGGCAACCTCCAGCTCCAGTGTCAGCTTCGGCCCAACGGTGCCCAGCAGCGTTGGTGGGAGCTGAGAAACCACCGGGTTGCCCAGGACTTCGCCGAAGGCCCGGCCGGCGGCTCTGCGGACCATCAACGCATCCCCAGAGACGTCAATTCCGGTTCCGATCACCCGGCCGGACCTTCGCAGGATCACGCAGACACCGCGAGCACGCCCCAGCGGCGCCTGGGCGGCCGGCTCGTCCATCGACGGCACGTCGAATGCGTTCGTCCAGCTCCGAAGCGATGCGAACGCCTGGACCACGTCGCCGGCGTCCGGATAATCAGCTTCGGTCGGGGGCTGGCCCCGTAGCGGGTTGGCCAGCACCAATCCAAGCAGAGTCGCGCCGATTATCGGTCGAGACGTGACCTCGCCCCAGGTCGTTCCCAGGCGACGTCGTGTGTTGCTTGGAAACAACATCATGAAGGCCCCAAACAACCTGCGTCCGGTAAGATTCCAGCCGACGGCGCCCGAAGCGCGATCATCGGGTGACACCCCGCTTGGGCGCGCCCATTGAAACAGGTATTGGCGTACTCGCGAGGCTTTGGAGTTCCTGCCAATGTTGCTACAAACGATGATGCTCATGACAGACCGCCGTAAACGCATGGCTCTTCTCACGCTGCTCACCTTCGCAACCCTTTGCTGAATGTTATCGGGGCGTACGGGGGAGCGTCGGCTAAGACGGCCGGCCCCTCTAGGTTTACTTCGTTCAGACTGGGCCGATCCAGCCTACCACGCCCCGTGATCCAGCTAAAGGCCGCCATTCTTCGGGGAGACGTATCTGCCGGGATCGGGGGCTAGCACGATACGAAAACAAGCCCGCGCCGATTAGGCCGCGGGCTTGTTGTTTGTGGTCTAGGCGACCATTGGTCTTGATCGCTATGAGCGCACTTCCGGGGGACTCATTAGAACGGATCGTCGCCGGGGCACTCTCCAGAATGCAGGCAGAAACACCTAGTGCAATGATTCAGGTAGTGGTTCATCCAGCACAGGTAGTTCTCCTGCTCCGCCGGAGTGCCGGTTTCCATCGTTTCCACGAATTCATCCCAGTTCTCCATGGTCAAACACGCAGCAGCGATCTCCTGTGCGATCGTCGGCGGGTCAACTGAGTAGGCCGGGCAAGGCCCCCAGTTGGCCAGTAACAGAAGAATATCCCCAGCGCTGACCTCGCAGTCCCCGTTGAAGTCGGCTGGGCAGTCGTTGCAGTCGGCGCATGTACCCCAGGCGTCCAAGAGGATGTCTATGTCGGCAGCCCCGACCATGCCATCGCCGTTCAAATCCCACGGGCAGCTATCCGGGTGAATGAACTCATAGGCGCCCATATCGACTCTGTCGGCGCCATTGTCATCCCCGTCCAGAATGCGATTGATCAGATCAAGGTCCGGCGTGGCTTCATCCGCCATGACCGTGCAGTCAAAATCGTCGTTATCCAGATTGAAAAAGTCACATGGGATGATCGACCCGTCGGTGTTGCCGGTGTCGATGCACAGCGAGTCGATTGTGAGCCGCAGATCCCCTCCGAGCGCGTTTACGAAGTCCGGATCCACATTCTTGTTGCCCAACCCCGGTATCGGCGAGCCGCCGTCGACATCGCTGTAGTCAATGTTTGAGCTCCCAAAGGCTCCATCGATCTGGTCATCCTCGGGCTCGTTGTCCCAGAATATAGAGCTGTCGATGTCGAAGGTACCGTTCTCATCGTTGTACAGGCCCCCGCCTGACCAGCCTGTATCGGCTGTGTTCGCGTCATTGGAGTACACCGTACAGTTGATCAATGTGATCTGTCCGGGTCCGAAACTGGCGGAGTTGTAGATGGCCCCGCCGTGGAAGTAGGCGGCGTTATCCACAAACAGCGAGTTGACCAGGCTGACATCCCCCTCCCAACTGGCCAACCCGGCACCGTTCTCCGGGAACAGCCGCTGATCGCCGGGGACCAATGGATCACCAGGATTCTCCTCGAAGATAGAGTTTATGATCCACGGCTGGGCGCCCCTGATGCTCATCCCGCCACCTAGGGACAAGGCGGTGTTTTGCTTGAAGGTGCAGCGAACGACCGACGGCTCGCCCAGGATGAGCATGCCGCCGCCTTGATCCTCAAGATCACCATCCCCGTTGCCTGTGCCGTCACGGATCTCGAAACCGTCGATCACTGTGCTCTCGGGGTCGTCGATCTCACTTCCAGCCGTGACGACGTGGAACGCCTCGCCACAGTGGGCAAGGGCGATGGTAACGCAGGTCTGATCCCACCCCTTGCCCGTGTTGCAACAGCAATTCTCGTCTAACGCGCAGACGATCTGACAACAGGTGGAGTTGTCGCAGCCAACGCCGGCATGGGGCTGGAAGCAGCTCCCCCCGGTGCCGCATTCCAAACCCGGTAGGTCGGAGCACCCGTCGAATGGATCGCCATGGTCCACGATCCCGCTGAGGAAGGTGGGGTTGGCGACGGGATCGCG
>CBDUST010000077.1:0-15492 GCA_965369945.1 uncultured bacterium
GCGCGGGGGGGGGGGTGGGCGCCGGCGCGGGGGTTGCCTCGGTGGGGGGGGCGGTATGTTTCGCCTACCCCGAAGACATCGCCCGTATCGACCGCGCTGATCTCGTCGAGCAGATCGTCAGCATCATCCAGGACAATGTTGATCCGGAAGGCTGGCGCGACCTCGGCGGTGAGACCGGCACGCTTCAGGAGCTCAACGGCAACCTCATCATCACCAATACACCCCGCAACCATCAACGCATCGAAGGGCTCCTCAGCCAGTTGCGAGAGATTCGCGCACTCCAAATCAATGTCGAGAGCCGGTTCCTTTCAGTCAGTTCCGATTGGTTTGAGCAGATCGGTGTCGACCTGGATCTGTATTTCAATACCAACAACTCACTTCGACAGCGACAGTTGGCAGTCGACCCCCAGGGTCATCTCAGCGACCTGTTCGATCCTTCGACCGGCCGGTTGAAAGATCCTGTCATCTTTGGCAGCCCCTTCGACATATCCCAGTTCGACCCAGCCGTGGGTCAGATCTTCAACACTTTCCCGACCGGCAACTTCTTTGGCGTGCCATCCGGCACCCTCGTGAATGGCTTCGAAGGACAGCTGTTTGGCGCCGGCCCGACGGGCGCCCCCCTTCGGTCGACCTCCGGATTCTCGCCAATCGGACTGGTGCAGGACACGTTGACGTTAGTCGATTCGATCGCCGATCTTGATCCAACCTCCACAGCCGGCTTGGCGGCCGCCAACCCGGCACTCGTCGTCGGCATCCAGTTCCTGGACGACATCCAGGTTGATCTTCTCATCGAGGCAACACAGGCGGACAAGCGATCGGTCGTGCTCACGGCCCCGCGGTTGACTTTCTTCAACGGCCAGCGGTCCTGGGTCGCGGTGGCGACACAGCAGGCGTTCGTCTCCGCCCTGATCCCGATTACCGGTGATGCGGCCGGAGCCTTCCAGCCGATCATCGCCACGCTCACGGACGGCTTCGTGCTGGATGTCGAGGGTGTGATTTCTGCAGATCGGCGTTACGTCACCATGACAGTGATTGCTAGTCAGTCGCAATTCAGGGGCTTCCGCGAATCGGATGCCACGGAGTTCGGCGGTGCAGCTGGAGGCGGCGGATTTGGCGGCGGTGGTGCGGCCCAATTCACCGGCCAGATCGAATTGCCTGTCATCCAACTGGCGCTCGTACAGACCACGGTTTCCGTCCCTGACAAGGGCACCGTCCTCCTGGGCGGCCAACGAAAGGTCAACGAGATCGAGGTGGAGACCGGCGTGCCGATCCTCTCCAAAATCCCCTTCATCAATCGGTTCTTCACCAACCGTCTCACGTCGAAGACTGAGGAGACCCTCCTGATCCTCATTCGGCCTGAGATCATCATTCAACAAGAGAACGAGGACTTGCTGTTCCCGGGGCTGTCCGACACCATGGGCGGCGCGGCCAGCTACCTCGATTACTAGACTGATTCTCGAGTTTTCGGGCGATCGAATTCGAGTCTTCAAACGCGGCGGCCTGCCAATCAGGTCGCCGCTTCTTCATCCCGTCGTCGGTCTCCTCGGTTGCCTTCCCAGCCCACTGAGAGTAGGCTAATGTCGCGTGACTGGCTTCTCCCTCTGAAGTGAGAGTTTGCACTATGTCTGCCGCTGAATCACTTCTGCGTGTCGCCGATGAAGATGGCGTGACCCATATCCAATTCGTCGATCGAAACATTCTCGATGAGGCGAACATCCAGCAGATTGGCGAGGAAATCACCCGACTTGTTGACGAGACCCCCCAGCCGAAGGTTCTCATCAGCTTCGAGAACGTGGATCATCTTTCCTCGGCCGCCCTGGGAACGCTGATCACGATCAATAACAAGATTCGCGGCAAGGACGGGCAGCTTCGATTGGCCAATATCGATCCAAGGATTTATGAGGTCTTTGTTATTACCAAGCTCAATCGGCTCTTCCAGATCCACGATAGCGCCGAGCAAGCCCTGGCCAGCTTCTCCTAGGCCCAACCGGTGCGCCAGTCCGCGCAGGGGCGGGCCTTCAGTGTGACGCTCGCCCCCACCTTCGTATGGCCCAAGGCTCACCTCAGACACGTTTCGAGTATCGGATGGTGCTCGCAAGCTCGACCAAGGTGATTGAACAGGCACAGCGATCGCTCGTCTTGGCTGCCGAGCAGCGCGGCTACGATCGCTCAAGTTGCTTCGCCTTGCGCTTAGCCCTCGAAGAGGCGCTGAGCAATGCCATCCTCCACGGCAACCGCTCCAACCCCCAAAAGAACGTGACCGTTCAATACCAAGTCGACTCCGCCCGAGTCGTGATCGAGGTCGAAGATCAAGGTGACGGCTTCGATCCTCAGGCAGTGCCCGACCCCACTCGAGTGGAGAATATCGAGATTCCAGCGGGGCGAGGCATTATTCTCATGCGCGCATATATGACTGAGGTTCAGTTCACCGCGCCGGGCAATTGCGTTCGAATGACGTTCGTGCGTCCGACTGCGTGATGATCCCTGATTGACGCTTGTGGACGCTTCGTGCGCGCAGTCTACCACCTACTTGGTCTGTGCTTCTGGCCGTCGTAGGCGAGCAGAGCAGCCGACGGAACCACGGATAGACTCGCGGTATACGTCCGCGGAGGCACTGATCGACCACTACAACTCACTCGCCGCAAGTGATCCCGCAAAGTTCAGCGAATACATGAAACTTCTGTACGCGGAGAACGACCTTCAAGGACGGCTTATCCAAGGATACAAAGCGGCGTTGCCTGTGCTTGAACTGTCCGCTGCCGTTCGACAGCGCTTCAACGAGTCGCTGATCGAGGACTCGGACAACTTTACCACCAAGCCCACCCGTGTACTGGCGCGAATCGTCGAACACGATGGCGAGCGAGCAGAAGGCGTTTACGTTGATGCCGCCGGACGCGATGGTCGCCTCTATCTTGTCAAGATCGGCGACCGATGGTGGATCTCCGGCTACACACTCGAATATGACCCACTCGAAAATACGGATCCGCAGGCAATGGCGAAGTCGGAAGCATATGTCGGACTCTACGCCGCAATATCACCCGGACTCTTGCAGCGTTTGCAAGGCGGCGAGTTTGAAACGATCCAACAGTTCCGCGCGGCCGTAAGCGCTGCCATAAGAGAGCACGTTCGACAAGATCCGGAAAGATATCGGATCTTGTTCAGCGACGACTGAGCCCCGTTCCTACGACGCCTAGAGCCGGTTGGCCGAGAGGTGGCGAGGTGCGTGGTCACGTCGTCCGAGCTGAGAATAACTACAACGGCCGGAGCTGGTACATCATCTTGAAGAACGCTGCAAGACACTGCGGCATCGGGTTGTCACCTTCTGATCGGTGGTCCCGGTGGGGCAAGCCCACCGGCTAAACCCTGCAGCTACCGCCCTCTTGTTCTTGGCGCAAAGAAAACTCCCCGTTGTCGGGGAGTTCAATGAATGATTGAGTTGCGGACCCCGATCTGGGGGCTAGGGGTCATTGACCCGGGCTGTCGTCACCGATTCCTCCAACGCCGATGCCGATCCAGTCGTGTTCAATTACGTACGATGCGTTCGCCCCAGCGCCACCAAAGCCGCCGAAGTTTCCGCCGATCGTCAGAGTCCAGACCCGGATCAGCACTAAGTTGTCGCCCCGGATGAACGGAGCTGCTCCTTGGAGGGGGACGTAGGTGAATAGGAAGGGGGGCTCGTCGTCCTCGAGGTCGAGGAGGTCCACGGCGTCGAAGCCGACCAGTACCCAGCGGTTCTGCTGGAAATCATAGAGCTCACCGAAGTTCAGGTAGGAAGTGGATGACCCTAAAGGAATGAAGTTACTTACGATGTTGAGGGAAATGGACTGAGGGTTCTGCACTTCCGGGCGGGCCCCGACCATGATGTCGGTGACATGGCCGTACCCAAGGTAAACGATCCCCCTACTGATATTGTCCAACGGTTCGGTGTACTGCGATTTGATGCGGAACAACTGGCCGTCGGGGCATCGCAACGAATTGAGGTTGCCGTAGAGGTAACCTCCTCGAAAAATGTCAAACGATTGCAGCTGCGAATCGCAGTCGAAGAACGGACTCGAGATGAGTGAGGCTGCCGCGGTCACGGCTTCGGTGTAGCCGACCGCGTCGTCGGTAATGTGGTTCTTCGAAGCGTCGAAATCCCAGTCACCGAGACACGGGCGGTCGGCGTCGTTGCCCGGCCTGTCATCCGGGATGATGTAGCCGCATTGGCCCCAACCGTTGCCGGAGACAATGCCGCGGATCTGGGAGGTGAGAAGGGGAATGCCATAGAACTGCTTCGCGAGGCCCTGCAGATTGGCTACGAGCCCCGCCACTTGTGGGGCCGCGGCGCTGGTGCCGCCGAAGCTATTGGCGTAGGAGCGGTTCAGATCACCGTTGGGGAAAAACATTGTCCCGTACCAGCCGATGGTCGCGACGGCGGTGCCCCATGCCGAGACGTGTACAGCATCGCCGTCGCCGCAGGCGAGGCAGTGATTGGAGAACCCGAGTCGGCAGTACACGTTAAACGCGCCTCGACCGGGGTAACACGCGCCGACAATAATGGCGCCGGAATCGCCCTGGTCCTGGGGGTTCTCGCTCAGATCACAACAGTCGTTTCCAGCCGAGATGCAGCAGGTGATGCCTAGGTCGGAAGCGGCCCTGATCATGAGCCATGAGGCCGCGCCGCTGGTGAGCACGCCGCATCCAGCCGGTCCGATCGAGAATGACAAGACATCGCCCGGTTGGAAAAGGAGCATCGCGCTGGCGATGGCGCTAATCAGCCGTCCGCCAGGTTCCTCCACCGAGACGATCGGGAAGAAGTACAGATCAGCTTCGGGTGCGATTCCGACCACGCCTACTTCTTCAGCCCGAGATTGATCGGGACTCAGGCCGTCGGGCTCTACGTTACCATCGGCGTCGTTGTCGATGGCCCCGACAATTCCCAGCGTCGCCGTTCCGTGATGACCGTCGAGATTCAGGCTTTGCGGAAGAATGATCGGTGTCTGTCCCGGTTCGGGGATCACTTTACCGTGGAGATCCTCATGCCGGTAAGGTTCCGCTGGGCCGATCGCCGAACTGACGAACGCGGAAAACTCGACGATACCGACCTTCATCGACTTGCCGCGCGTCAGATTCTCCGACCCGATGTCGTGGTCGACCAGAAACTGCCCAATCTCCCAGAGGCCCTGCAGGTCATACCCTTGGCCCTGGAAGCCGTCCAGTAGGAACCCATCGACGTCGACTCCCAGAGCGGGAGCGATCTCCGGCGGGATAAAGCCGTACTCGGCTACGTAGCCCAGGCTGCTCAAATAGCCTTGGGCGCGCACCAAACTTGGTGTTTCCCCATTCGGGTCAGAGCCCGCGCAAAGATCGAAGGCGACTTCGGCGCAAAGACCATCCCAAGCGATTGTGCAGCATTGTGGCTCAACATCGCAAACGATCGCGCAGCACCCCTCATTCGAGCAGCCGACTGTTTCTGGATGCGTGTCCATACACGGTCCGGCATTGGGGTTGCCGCACACGGAATCCGGGGGAAGCCCGTCACAAAGAGCCAGAGCCTGCTCGACGCAATAGGCATCCCACCTCGGCGGGCCGCGTCCTGGCCAGGTTGCGTCAAGCTCGCAGCAGAAGGGATCGAGCTCACAGATCAGATCGCAGCATTCTTCATCATCGCAGATCGGGGTGTTGTTGATCAAGAAACAGTCTCCCCCGCACAAGTCGCCGCAAGCAGGGTCGTCCGGATCGGGGCATTCCGTCCCGTCCCCGTTATACACGCCGCCCATCGCCGCACATGTGGCCGCATCAAGCACTTGGCATATTGTGAAGTTGCCGACGCCATCGTCCAGGCAGCATGCGCCGGTCGGTCCCTCGGGCCTCTTTATCAGGTACTTCGGCTCGATTTCAACGAACTCAACGATGTCCAGGTCATTCAAGGCCTGGGCCAACTGCATCGGCACCGCTCCCCCCTCCGCCGCCGTGACATACATCAGGCCTGCCAAGTCCGGCTGGGCCTTGCCACTATTGGCAGCCGCCTTGCCTTCGATGAATGCGATCGATTCGCCCGGAAGCCGTATGGCCGGCGTCAACTCGAAGCCGGCGTTTTGAACGATGTCGCGGACGGCAGTCAGGTCACGACCCGACAGTGACACGAGCAAGCCGTTCGGCTGGACGCGCGCCTTGACGTCATCCATGAACTTGACGATCAATCGGCCACTGGCTTCCAGCGGTGCCCGTAGCTGATCGCTCGGTACCTTGGACAAAGGCTGGCGCGGCGTCAATTCGTCCGATTGCAGGTCTTGCGACCGGTATTGGCCCGGAACCGAACGCTGCTGAATCGTCGTTCCCCCATCGTTGATCGACGCGACCCTCTCCTGGGCCAGCGCCCGCGCCTGTTCAAGGATTTGCGCGAACTGGATGGTCTGCGCGGTCACTTGGGTGCCGCGTGAGATCGGCTCCGCTGACGGGCCTTGCGGTTGGCCTATCGCCTGAGCACAGCAAACGAACGAACCAATTAGAATCGCGTGTCTGAGTAGCATCCTTAGGTCTCCAGTATCGAGTCCGGCGGGCGCCAGATGGACCAAGTAAGGGCACGGTGTCCTTAGACGGGATTACCCCCTGTCTGAGCACAAGGACGCACCAGTCTACCCCTCCATATCACAATCCTAACGGAAAATCAAAAGTATTCAATTCCTAGCTTCGCACTTTTTATTTCGGTTGTCGGCCTCGGCAGGTTCCACCCAGAATCCGGGCTTTGCCTAACAGACCGCCGCCTCCAAATCCGGGTAGGGATCGAAGCTCTTCGATGCACAGGGGTTAGCCTCTGGGAGGCCTGGCGAGGGCTTAGGAGTCGACCATCGGGGCTTCGCGGTCCGGCTGGGCAACCACTTCCACCACCGTGGGAACCCGCTCGGCCCCCAAGGCTTCTGCAGTCTCGGCGGCCTCAGCCAGCATGGCCTGATCGTCCTCGACCTCGGATAGCGGCGGCTCGACCAGCTTCTTCACCCGCATCTTCTGATAGGGAGCGAACCCGGTGCCGGCTGGAATCAGGTGACCCAGCAACACGTTCTCCTTGAGGCCCTGGAGGGTGTCCACGGCGCCGCGCAGCGAAGCCTCGGTCAGCACCTTGGTCGTTTCCTGGAAGCTTGCGCCTGAGAGGAATGATTCAGCCTGCAACGACGCTTTGGTGATCCCCAGCAACAGTGTTTGGGCCGTGGCTGGCCGGGCACGTTTGGTCTTGGCAGGTTCCTCGCCCTCGGCTTCGGCCATGGCGTTGGCTTCCTTTACCTCCTCCTTGCTGACCAGCGCATCGACCGGGAGGCTGGTCCCACCCGCCTCAGCGATCCGGAGCTTGGACACGACCTCCTCGTTGTTTTCGCGGAAGTAGAACTTGTCCACGACTTCGTTGGGCAGCAGTTCCGTGTCACCGGGCGACTGGATCCGGACCTTCCCCAACATTTGCCGCAGAATGATCTCGATGTGTTTATCCGAGATCGGCACCCCCTGGGCCCGGTAGACGTTCTGCACCTCGTCCAACATGTAGAAGTACAGCGCCTCTTCGCCCCGAATCCGCAGAATGTCATGGGGAATCAGCGGCCCTTCGGTCAGCGCGTCACCGGCGTGGACTACATCACCGGTGTGAACAAGCAAGTGCTTGCCTTGTGGAACATGGTGGTCGTGCTCGACTTCGCCCTCGGAGATGACTCGGATCGTCATCTTGCCCTTGCGCTTGTCCGAGTACAGCTCCACTCGCCCGGAGATCTCGGCGGTCACCGCTGGATCCTTGGGGGTACGGGCCTCGAAGATCTCGGTCACGCGGGGCAGACCACCGACGATGTCGGCCGACCCGGCTACTTCCTTCGGTTGACGGGCGAGCATTTCGCCGATCTTGATGTTCTGGCCTTCGGTCACCTCAATTCTGGCCTTCGCCGGCAGGTGATGGAAATCCAGGATCGTGCCTTGCTTGTCCTCAACGATGATCTGCGGGTGCTTTTCACCCGTGTGCTCGATGACGATCAGCTCACGCTTGTCACCTCGCGCTTCCTCCATCCGGATGGTTTCGCCGTCGATGATGTCCTTGAAGCGAACCACGCCGGTTTTTTCGGCAAGGATAGGGGTCCGGTGCGGGTCCCATTCGACCAGAACCTGACTTCTCTTGACCATCTCTCCGGTCTTCACCTTGAACGCGGCGCCGTACGGAACCTTGTATTTATCCAGCTCTCGACCCCGGTCATCCAGCAACAGGAGCTGACCGTTTCGCTTCAGTGCTAACCAACTCGTTCCAGAAGCCGTCTTGACCTCAACCTCGCTGCAGTCGCGCAGCTCGACAGTTCCTGCGTGCCCGGCACGGTAGCTGGTCTCGACGATTCCTCGGGCCGCAATACCGCCAGTGTGGAAGGTCCGCATAGTAAGCTGCGTGCCGGGCTCGCCGATGGATTGGGCCGCGATCGTGCCTACGGCAAGTCCGACCTCAACCGCCCGACCTGTAGACATATCCATGCCGTAGCAGCGGGCGCATATACCGCGTGCGGTATCGCAGGTGAGGCTACTGCGGACCTGTACAGAGTCGATTCCTAGCGCCTCGATCTGGGCCGCCACGGCCGAAGTGATGAGTTGGTTTTCCTCGACGATCAGCTCGTCGGTGATCGGATTGCGAATGGTCTGGCGGCTGGTTCGGCCCAGGATCGCCTCACGAAGAGGGACATCGATCTGCTCACCTTTGTAGATCGCGCGCTTGGGGATGCCCATCTTCGTCCCGCAATCGGTATCGATCACAACCACTGACTGAGCCACGTCATACAGCTTGCGAGTCAGATAACCCGAGTCGGCAGTCTTCAGGGCAGTGTCGGCCAGTCCCTTGCGGGCGCCGTGCGTCGAGGAGAAGTATTCAAGGACGTTCAATCCCTCACGGAAGTTGGCCCGAATGGGTGTCTCGATAATCTCGCCGGAGGGCTTGGCCATCAGGCCCCGCATTCCCGCAAGCTGTTGCATCTGGCTGATATTGCCCCGGGCACCGGACTTGGACATCAGATAGACCGGGTTCAGGTAGGGCTCTCCCTTGTCGGAATCGATTGGGATTTCTGTGTAGTTGACTGGATCCCGTCGATCGAGCTCCAGCGTTCGTACCAGGCTCTTGGTGACCTGCTCACGGCAGTGAGCCCACAGGTCCAGAAGCTGATTGTGCCGTTCACGCTCCGTGATCGATCCAGCCTGGTAGTTCTTCTCAACCCGATCTACCTTCTTTTGCGTCTCGTCGATCAACTGCTGTTTGTCAGCAGGGATGCGGATGTCGGTAATTCCGATCGACAGGCCGGACGTAGTGGAGCTCTTAAATCCGAGTTCCTTCATATCGTCAAGGATGTTCAGCGTTGCCAGTCGCCCGAGCCGTGCGTAGGTATCGTCGATAACCCGACTGCAGCCTTTCTTGCCCAGGGCGCAGTTATAGAACGGCATCCCATCGGACAGCACGTCGCTGAAGAGAATGCGCCCGACTGTCGTACAGATGCGGCGATTCTTGGGCAACGGTTGGGGCGCGCCGGATTCGCTCTGCACGAAGTCGCTGAAACGATGCAGACGCACCATGATCCGCTCCTGGAGGTCGATCCGGCCCAGTTCATGGGCCAACATCGCTTCGTGGCAGTCCTTGAACCGCGGCAGTTTCTCCTCCTGAATCTCTTCTTCTTCGCCGGGGAGCACCGTCAGGAAATACACACCCATCACGATGTCTTGACTGGGCGAGACGATCGGATCGCCGTTGGCCGGTGAGAAAATCTGGTGCGTCGAGAGCATCAGCACATGGGCTTCGGCTTGGGCCTCGACCGAAAGCGGAAGATGCACTGCCATCTGATCACCGTCGAAGTCCGCGTTATATCCAGCACAGACCAACGGATGGATCATGATCGCGTTGCCTTCCACCAGCACCGGCTCGAACGCCTGAATGCCCATTCGGTGCAGTGTCGGGGCGCGATTCAGCATCACCGGATGCTGGTAGATCACCTGCTCCAGAATGTCCCAGACTTCCGGGTCACGTCGCTCCAGCATGCGCTTAGCGCTCTTGATAGTGTCTGCCAGCCCGTGCTCTTTGAGCTTGCGGATAATGAAGGGCTGATACAGCTCCAGAGCGATCTTCTTGGGCAGACCGCATTGGTGCAGCCTCAGCTCTGGGCCAACGACGATCACCGATCGCGCTGAATAATCCACCCGCTTGCCCAGCAGATTCTCGCGGAAACGACCCTGCTTGCCCTTGATCATGTCAGTCAGGCTCTTCAACGGCCGGTTGCTCGAACCGAGCACAGGTCGCCGACACCGCCCGTTATCGAATAGCGCATCCACAGCCTGCTGCAGCATCCGCTTCTCGTTGCGGATAATCACCTCCGGCGCATTGAGGTCCATGAGCTTCTTCAG
This sequence comes from uncultured bacterium, assembly GCA_965369945.1. Classification (GTDB taxonomy): domain Bacteria; phylum Planctomycetota; class Phycisphaerae; order Phycisphaerales; family SM1A02; genus JADFNO01. The sequence continues at coordinate 10,378 of CBDUST010000077.1, forward strand.
CCGGTTGTTGCGGTTGATGATGCGCCGGTACAGATCGTTCAGGTCGCTGGTGGCGAAGTTGCCGCTCTCCAGCAGAACGAGCGGGCGAAGGTCCGGCGGAATGACCGGGATCACGTCCATGACCATCCACGATGGATCGTTCTCGCTTTGGCGAAGTTGCTCCACCAGCTTGAGCCGTTTGGACAGATCCTTGATCTTCTGTTTGGAGCGGGTGTTGCCCAGATCTTCGCGGAGCTGGTCGGCCACGTCACTGAGGTTCTGCTGAAACAACAGCTCGCGGACCGCCTCCGCCCCCATCAGGGCGGTGAAGGCCGACTTTCCGAACTTCTCTTCGGCCGCCCGGTAGTCGTCTTCAGTGAGTACTTGCCTCGGCAATAGCTCGGTCGTTCCGGGATCGGTGGTGGCGTAGTCCTGGAAATAGATGACCTTTTCCAGGTCGGCTGTCTTCATCCCCAGCAGCGTTCCGAGTCGGCTGGGCAGCGCCTTGAAGAACCAAATGTGCACGATCGGGGCTGCAAGATTGATGTGCCCCATGCGCTTGCGGCGCACTCGGGAGTGAGTCACCTTCACGCCGCAGCGATCGCAGATGATGCCTTTATACTTCGTACCTTTGTATTTGCCGCAAGCGCATTCATAGTCTCGCTCGGGACCGAAGATGCGCTCGCAGAACAGACCGTCTTTCTCCGGACGGTAGGTGCGATAGTTGATCGTCTCGGGCTTCTTGACTTCGCCGAAGCTCCAACTGCGGATGTCGTTGGGGCTTGCCAGCGAGATCTTCACCGAGCCGAAGTCATTGACGCGATCGTAGACGTTGTCACTCATAAGTAGCTCTCGGTTTTCAGCTTTCAGCTCTCAGCTTTCAACTCATGAAATCGCCGAGCAGCGATTGTCCGTCAGGCTGATCGCTGACGGCTGACCGCTGCAAGCTTCTTCACAAGAGGCTGGAACCCTCCAATTGCTGCTTCTCCAAGCTGATGTTCAGTCCCAGCCCACGGATTTCGTAACACAGCACGTCAAACACGACGGGCATCCCCGCTTCTAAGGTGTTGGTGCCCTTGACCATGGAGTCGTAGATTTTGGTTCGGCCTTCCACGTCGTCGCTCTTGACCGTCAGCAACTCCTGGAGCACGTACGCGGCGCCGTAGCCCTCAAGCGCCCAGACCTCCATTTCACCAAAGCGCTGCCCGCCGGTTCGCGCCTTGCCGCCCAGCGGCTGTTGGGTGATCAAGCTGTAGGGGCCGGTCGCGCGGGCGTGAATCTTGTCATCCACCAGATGATGCAGCTTCAGCAGATACATGTACCCAACGGTCGACTTCTGATGGAACGGTTCGCCGGTGCGGCCGTCGTGAAGCTGGACCTTGCCTCCAAAGGGAACCTTCACCAGATGCTCGCGCCGCGACCCGGGGTTCTTGCCCGTCTCTTGAAACTCACTGAGACGCCGCTCGACATGCACGTTCGCTTCGTCGATCGCCGCGAGCACTTCCTCCTCGGTTGCGCCATCGAACACAGGTGTAACCGCCTGGAACCCCAGAACCGCAGCCGCCCATCCCAGGTGGCACTCGAGGATCTGGCCGACGTTCATACGCGATGGCACGCCCAGCGGATTCAGCAGCACGTCAACAGTGGTCCCGTCCTCGAGGAACGGCATGTCCTCTTCCGGAACGATTCGGGCAATCACACCCTTGTTGCCGTGACGACCGGCCATCTTGTCCCCGACCGACAACTGACGGCGTGTGGCCAAGTAGATCTTGACCATCTCCAGGACGCCCGAGGGAAGCTCGTCGCCTCGTTTCATGTGCGCCAACTTCCGTTCGCGCTCTTTCTCCAGAGCCTCGATCCGCGGCCAGAACTGATTGCGAATCTTCGTGGCCGCCGCTTTGGCGTCCTTGCTTCCCTTGATCCATTTCTCGTCGAAGTTCTCGATCTGCTCGACGATCACCTCCGGAATATCCGAGGCGCCGACTCTCTGGCGAGTCGAGGGGTCAACCATCTCTGTGCCCAGAAGCTCGTTCATCTGGCTGATCATCTGACGGAACAGCAAGATCGACTTACCGTTCATGCGTTCCTCGAATTCCGTCATTTCCTGCTGGACCCGCTGCTTCTGTTCGTCTGTCAGGTGCATTCGGCGGTTGAATCGGCGCGCACCGATCACGATGCCTTCGGTGCCCGCCGGCACCTCCAGTGAATCGTTCTTCACGTCCTCACCGGCCCGACCGAAAATCGCGTGCAGCAGCTTCTCCTCCGGGGTCAGCTCGGACTTGCTCTTGGGGCTGACTTTGCCAACCAAAATGTCGCCTGGGCCCACGCGCGCACCGAGCCGGATCACACCGTGCTCGTCGAGATCGCGAAGAACCTTCTCCGACACGTTGGGAATGTCGCGCGTGAATTCTTCGCGCCCCAGCTTGGTCTCGCGGACCTCGACGTCAAAGTTCTCGATGTGGATTGACGTAAACACGTCGTCCTTGACGAGCCGCTCGGATATGACGATCGCGTCCTCGAAGTTGTATCCATCGAACGTGCTAAATGACACGAGCACGTTCTTGCCGATCGCCAACTCGCCAAGGTACGTCGCCGCTCCATCGGCGATGATCTGCCCGTCCTCCACGGTCTGGCCCAGCACGACCAACGGCCGCTGATGTTGGCACGTCCGCTCGTTTAGGCCTACGAATTGACGGAGCTCGTATTCGTCGGCGTTGTCAATGACGATGCGCTGCGAATCCACATAGGTCACCGTTCCGGATCGCCTTGATTTCACGATCATCCCGGAGTACTCGCCGACTTCCTTCTCCATGCCCGTCGCGACGAACGGCGGATCGCTGGTGATCAGCGGCACCGCCTGTCGTTGCATGTTCGATCCCATCAGCGCCCGGTTGGCGTCGTCGTGCTCTAGGAACGGAATCAGCGCCGCAGACACACCCACGATCTGCTTGGGTGAGATATCCACGTATTGCACGTCCCCGGCATCGACCTGCGCCAGATCGCCGCCCACGCGGGCCAGAACCTGCCCCTTGGTGATTCGCCCCGATGTGTCCAGGATGTCCGATGTCGCCAGGACGGACTTCATCTCCTGGTCGGCCCGCAGGAACTCCACCTCGCCCGTCTCCTTGCCCCGTTTGACCTTGCGGTACGGCGTGAGCAGGAATCCATAATCGTCGATCTTGGCGTAGATGCCCAGCGACGCGATCAGACCGATGTTCGTCCCTTCCGGCGTCTCGATCGGGCAGATTCGACCGTAGTGGCTGATGTGGACGTCGCGGACCTCGAATCCCGCGCGCTTGCGGTTCAAGCCGCCCGGCCCCAGGGCCGACAGTCGCCGTTCGTGCACCAGCATTGAAAGCGGGTTCGTCTGATCGACGACCTGCGACAGCTCGCTTCGCCCGAAGAAGAAATCGATCGCGCTGCTGATCGACTTGGAGTTCACCAGATCGGCCACTTTGCTCAGCTCATCCGGGTCCCTGACGCTCATGCGCTCTTGGACCGTCCGCCTCAGCTTCAGGAATCCCTTGCGCATTTCCTCGATCGCCAACTCGTCCAGCGTTCGCAGCCGACGGTTACCCAGGTGGTCGATGTCGTCAATGTGCGCCATGTTCCGCTTGGCGCGTAGGTCCAGTATGTACCGGATGACCGCAAGGAAATCTTCCGCCCGAATGTGTTGCACATCTTCGGGCGCGGCCTCATAAATCTTGTCCGTGTCGAACTTCCGGTTGATCCGGAAGCGACCCACCTTTCCGAGTCGGTATCGATTATCGTCGAAGAACTTCTCGCGGAAAAGCGATCGCGCTTTTTCCACCTGTGGCGGATTCCCTGGCCGAAGCCGACCGTAAATCCGCAACAGCGCCGCCTCGTGTTCGGTGACCTCGGCCAGAAAGTCCAATCGCTCTTCCGCGAGCGTGTTCAGGAGCAGCGGGTCGACGGCGTCAGCGATGACGCGAACGGTCTTCAAATCCGAAGACTGAATCGCCTCAAGCGCGTCCCCTAGCTGTGCTCCGATTCGGCACAACTCCTCACCGGTATCCGTGTCGATGATCATCTCCGCCGAGTAATGCTCAGGCTTCAGTTTCTCGATCTTCACGTCTTTTACGTTGAAAAACAGCTCCAGCAGCTTGTCAGTCGAGCTGTACTGCTCGTCCAACGCCCGAAGGAACGTCGTTGCGGCGATCTTCGTCGACTGATCGATCCGCATCATCAAGACGTCTTTCTTGGTCACCTCCAGCTCGATCCACGAGCCTCGCTCCGGAATGATCCGAGCCGAGTGCAGCGGCCGGTCGCCGACCGACGAGACGATCCCGAAGTCCACGCCGGGACTGCGATGCAGCTGACTGACGATCACGCGCTCGGCGCCGTTGACGATGAACTCGCCCCCGCCCATCATGATCGGAATCTCGCCGAGGTAGATCTCTTCCTCCGCGATTTCGTCAACGCCTTCCCGGATCAGCCGTACGGCAATCCGAAACGGCATGCCGAACGTTAGACGAAGCTCTCGACATTCGTCCGGCCGATACCGCGCTTCATCCAGCTTGTAATAAAGGTATTCCAATCGCATCGTCCCGTCATAGGACTCGATCGGGAATACCTCCCGGAGTAACGCTTCCAGACCGACTTTCGGCTCGCGCTTGTCCGGCGACAAATGCTGCTGCAGGAATCGCCGGTACGACTTTGATTGGACTTCGGTCAGCGTGGGGATAGCTATCGCATCGCCGCGCTTCGCGAAGTCGCGCACGTTTCTTGCAACCATCAATTCACCTCGACAGTCGACACGCTGGGCACATGCCGTAGTCCGGGGTCCTAGTGGCTCGGGTCAGTGGAAAAAGGGTGCTGTTTTTAGGTCGGCTCCGCCAAGTCCCGTATCCTAGTCGGCCTCTAGCATGCGCACAAGACGGATGCAAGGCCATTTTAAGGTTTTTTCAAAATTTATCCCGGACCGGCACGATTCTTGCCGTCCCGGCAAAACCAACCGCCCCAGGCTCCACGAGCTACCCATCAGGATGCCCTTGTTCCGCTCGCCCAGCGCCCACAACCAAGAATCGACCAGGCATGAGCCCGCCGATCGATGGCCTCTTCTCTGGAATCCGCTGTGCCGTCAACGACCGTGCTGTGAGACCCTTCCGGGCGGGG
>CBDUST010000078.1:0-15446 GCA_965369945.1 uncultured bacterium
CGTGCGACTTATCATGGCGTGACATCTGCACGGGCAGGATGCCCGTGCCACCGGAGTCGCACCGATCGACCCGTTGGGACCGGCAACTTCATCGTGGCGTTAGATGACTATCGCGCGTAGCCGCTTCGTCTTCAGTGAAACTGCTCTAGGGAACTTGGCCCGAGAGAATTGTTCTCAGTGCCGCCGGATCGATGTTTCCGCCTGAGACGATGCACACAACGGTTCCGTTTCCAGCCTGACCACTCATTGCCGCGGCGACAGAGGCGCCCGCAGCGCCTTCCGCAACAACATGATTGTGAATCGCCATCATTCTTATCGCCTCGGCTGTTTGCGCCAATGTTACGACGAGTGAATCGTCAAGCAGGCTGCGAACCATCGGCCACATCTCCGGCAACACACTCTTTCCGCCGATGCCGTCAACGAAACTCGGTTTGTAATCGATCTGGCGCGGTTTATCAGCGGCGAAAGATGCGGCCAAGGGCGCAGCAGTCTCGACTTCGGCCCCGAATACCTTGGTATTGGGTCTTAGTGCGCGAACGGCTGCCGCGATGCCGGAGCTTAGTCCACCACCGCCGTAAGGCACCACGACCGCATCAACATCAGGAAAATCCTCGACGATCTCCAAACCGATCGTACCGTTGCCCGCGATAACAGCGGGATCACTGACTGGGTGAATCATTCGGCCGGGCAGTCCGTCGAAGTGATGCGTTACGATGACTTGCCACCATTCATCGAACGGAACCTTCACGATGCTCGCGCCGTAGAGCTCAATCGCGTCAAGCTTGGTCCGTGGCGCGTGATCCGGCACGACGACGCTGCACTGCACGCCCATTCGTCGAGCAACGTAGGCGAGTCCTTGTGCCATATTCCCGGCACTGGCGGTGTAAACGCCGTCGGCGAGCTTGTTCCTCTCGGCCGATCGCATCGCGTTTGCCGCACCGCGAATCTTGAAGCATCCCACTGGCTGAAGATTCTCTAACTTCAAGTAAATCTCAGCGGGTGCATTTGCGACGTTGAGTCGAACCAATGGCGTACTCATCGCAAGGTCAGCGATCCGATCCCGCGCGCTACGAATTGCTTCGAGCGATACCGGTTCAAGCGGTTTCATCGCGAATCCCACTGAGCTTTATGGTTGTGCCGATGTTGTGGGTCTTGGCATGATCGAATATGTGATGTGCCGCAGCGAGATCTTCAACCGCCAACCCTAGCGACTTGAACAGTGTGATCTCCTGTGACGATGAACGACCAACCACGCGCTCGATCAAGACATCGCCCAGCTCGCCGACGATTTTGTCGTCATCAATCGCGCCCTCGGCTTTGGGGAATCGAAAGTCACCTGCTTCATTGAGCGCAGACTCGATTCGATCGACGTACAGGCGACTATTGACGACAGCGGCTGTATCAAGCTCGCGAGCATTGGGTGTGCAGGCGCCGACGGCGTTGATATGCGCGCCGGGTGAGATCCATTTTCCGCACAAAATCGCCTCGGTTGCAGCGGTGACCGTGCAGATGATGTCGGCGCCCTCGACCGCTTCGCGCGCCGTACTCTTTGGCTCAATGCGAATGTTGTGTCGAGTGGATTCACGCTGCGCAAACTGCGCTGCGCGATTAGAGTTCGGGCTCCACACGCGAACCTCTTTCACATCGCGCACGAGCAAAAGCGCTTCCAGATGCGTACGCGCTTGCGTGCCTGACCCCAGTAGCACCAAGCATGCGGCATCCTTTCGCGCCAGGCAGTTTGTGGCGACAGCACTGACGGCCGCCGTTCGGATAGCGGTGATTTCGGTTGCGTCAAGGATCGCCAGTGGGCTGCCGTTGTCGACATCAAACAGCATGACTGCCCCTTGGTGCGAATCGAATTCGGTTCCGTGGTTGCCGGGATATACCGTGACGACCTTGACGCCGAGCGCTTGAGGTTGACCCAGGTACCCCGGCATGAGGCCGAGCAATCCTGATCGGTCGGGCAACCACGTCGCGGACCGCAGCGGCTGAACCGCATCCCCCCGCGCCAACGTGCGCAGCGCCTGATCCATGAGCTCGATGCATTCGTTCATGGGCAGCAGACGCCGAACTTCGTCCTGATTGATGACGAGCACATCCATATCGAGCACTTCCTATCGCCGTTCCCCAAGCTCGGCAGAGTAACCGTCCCACGCCGCCAGACGCGTGTGACCAGCGGGTGGAGAACACTGCGTAGGCTAGCCAAATTCGCTATCGTGCGTACCGCCTCATCGAGCCGTGATCGTATGCGGTACGATCCGAACGATTCACCGTGAGCACTGAATGAACATGGATCAGCCAAAGGGCCGGACAACTTTTTCGACGCCGCTGGGAGCGGTATTGGCAACGGCGGGAGTCGCCATCGGTTTGGGCAACATATGGCGTTTCCCGTACATGATGGGGAAGTACGGCGGATCGGCGTTCCTGCTGCTTTACGTGCTCATCGTTCTCGCCTTCGGCATCCCGGCGCTGATGGCTGAGTACGCGCTGGGACGGCACACCCGGCGTGGGCCGCTCGGTGCATTTAGGATGGCGCGACTTCCCGGCGCGAAGTTCTGCGGCGGTCTGCTCCTTCTGACAATCATTATGGCGGCTTCCTACTACGGCACAATTCTCGCGCTGGCGCTGCAACAAGCGATCTCCTTCACGATCGCAGCCGCATCTCCCGGACAAGCGGGCTCGACCGTTACCGTATCCGACGGTCTCGCGGTTCGGCTCTTGTTTGTTCTCATAACGGTTGTCCTGGCCTGCTCGGTGATTTGGCTGGGCGTGAGGCGGGGAATCGAGCGAGCAAGCCGGTACGGACTGCCTTTGTTTTTCCTTTTGTTTGTAGCGCTCATTGTGCGTGTGTTGACGCTTGACGGCGCGTTGGATGGTCTGCGTGAGTTCTTGGTTCCACAACCAGAGAATTTCACAGGCGCGACTGTACTCGCGGCGATGGGTCAGGCTTTCTTCTCACTCAGTCTCGGCGGAACGTTCATGGTCGTTTACGGCAGCTACATGCGAGCAAACGATTCCATTCCTGCCGCCGCAATCGGCACGACCATCGCCGACTTGAGTGCTGCATTGATGGCCGGGTTGATTATCGTGCCAGCTGTGCTTGCGCTCGGTATGGATATGGCCAGTGGCCCGGCTTTGATGTTCAGCGTGATGCCCGAGGTCTTCGCCGCGATGCCGGGGGGCAACTTGTTCGGCGCGGCGTTTTTCTTTGCCGTTTTTCTCGTCGGACTGTTGTCGTTGATCGCGGCCTATGAAGTCTTGGCCTCGGCGGCGGAGAATTGGCTTGGCTGGTCAAGAGCCAGGACAGTCACCACTCTCCTTCTCGTCCAGGTTCCGCTGTCAATTCCTGCGGTGCTTTCGGACGGTTACATCGGCTACAGCGATCTAATTTGGGGCACGACGATGCAGCCGCTCGGAAGCGGTTTGGCCATTATCGCCCTGATCTGGTGCATCGGACGGGCAAAGGCAATGCAGGAGATCGCTCGCCAGTCCCGATTGCCCATGCCTTCGCTGCTGTTCTACTGGCTGAAATACGTCGTACCAGCCGGAGTCGTAGTCACGCTCACCTACGGTTGGATCATTCAGCTACGCTCTTCGTGAAGTTGTTGGATCAGTATCGACGCTGCAAATTGTGTAGCATGGTCGCTTCGAGTTCCCGTCCGCACGAGCGAGAATGATGAAATGCCAGTCTCTGTCTCCAGTTCGCAGCTCATCTATGACGCCTTGAAGGCGTGTGATGTGCGGATCATGTCGGCACTACCCGAAACGTGGCTCGTGCATCTGGTGCGCATGGCTGAGGAAGATCCTCAGACGATCTTGGTGCGTTTGGCGAAGGAAGAAGAGGGCGTCGGCATCTCAATGGGAGCGCATTTCGCCGGTGTGAAGTCTGTGATGCTCATGCAGAATCATGGCTTCTTCGCATCCGTCAATGGGATCATCTCCGGCGCCCAGCTCTTTCGGATTCCCTTGCTGATGATCATCAGCCATCGGGGAGAATTCGGCGAGCGCGATCCCTGGCAAACCGAAGGCGGAATCGCCACCGTACCGGTTCTAGAAGCGATGGGAATTCCATATGACCGGCTGGATGATCCGGCGCAAGTACACAGTTCAATCCACAAGGCGCAGACGCTGGCGGAATCAGCGCTCCGGCCGGTAGCGCTCTTGCTTACACGTGACTTGATGTGGGAGGAATGATGCAGCGGCTCGATGCTTTGCAAACTGTGTACAGCGACTTGGAGCACTGTGTCGTGGTGACGATCATGGGCGCGGTCGCTGCTGAGCTGCAATCCATCGGCCATCGACCAAACTTCTTTTATCTACAACACGCGATGGGCTTGGCGTCGTCGCTTGGCTTGGGGATCGCGTTGAGCCGACCTGAATTGAAGGTCGTCGTTCTCGATGGTGACGCTTCAATCCTGATGAATCTCGGCGGGCTCACCACGCTAGCGCGATACAAGCCCAGGAATCTTGTACATGTGGTGTTCGACAACGAAAGCCTGCTATCGGTCGGCGGATTTCCAAGTGCGACTTCGACCGGAAGCGATATCGCCGGTATCGCTGCCGCCGCTGGCATTGTTCGTACGAAGACGATCACAACGATCGATGAATTCAAGACGACGTTTGTCGAAGCGCTTGGCGCCAATGAATTGTCAACGATCGTGGTGAAGGTCGAGGCAAAGGGTCCGTCGAAGTTCGTTACAGATTTGCCGTTGCTGGAGAACCGATTCCAGTTTAAGCGATGGTTGCGCGACCAAGTCTCTGTGAGTGGCTGATGGATAGCGCGAGAAGGAGTTTGATGTGTCCAACGTCTTGATGCAGGTGGTGGATCAACTTCGCGAGGGAAAGCTGAAAGTGGTTGATCTCACGCAACCACTTGGTCCTGCTACGCCGGTGATTGATTTGCCGCCGATGTTTGCTGCATCGCCGGGCTGTTCGATTGAGGTCATTTCGCAATACGACGATAAAGGACCGGCGTGGTATTGGAACACATTGCGCTTCGGCGAACACACCGGCACGCATTTTGACGCACCGGTGCATTGGATCACAGGCAAGGACCGGCCGGACAATACGTGTGAGACGATTCCTGTAGGTCAGTTCATCGGGCCTGCCTGTGTGATCGATGTCTCGGCTGAAGTTGCCAAGGACGCTGATTTCCTGTTGACGCCCGCGCGCATCGAGCAATGGGAGTCGGAGCACGGGAAGATTCCCGCCGGCGCGTGGGTCCTGATGCGCACTGATTGGAGCAAGCGCACGAGCCCCGCCGAGGTTCTCAATGCACGGGACGACGGTCTGCACACTCCCGGTTTCACGAAGGAGGCCTCTGAGTTCCTGGCCAACGAACGGGATGTGTTGGGCGTGGGCGTTGAAACGATCGGAACCGATGCGGGGCAGGCCGGGGGATTTGATCCGCCGTTTCCCAATCATCACACGATGCACGGTGCGGGCAAATTCGGCTTGGCGAGCCTGTGTAATCTCGATCAGCTCCCGCCGACTGGTGCGCTCGTCATCGCTGCACCGCTGAAGATCGTAGGTGGTAGCGGCAGTCCGCTGCGCGTCCTGGCGATTTCGCCTGTGTAAGAGCTCCGCTACTGAGATGGCGTCAGCGAGTAATGTTCGCCGGGGCCGTTCGTTGTCAGCGCCCCCGGCTGAGAAAGTCGCCTCGCCCAAACGACCTAACCCGTCAGTCTACTATCGCAGCAACGGCATGGACGCCTCCTATTTGCAGCGAAGTGGCCCGCAGGCGCAGTGAGTAGTTCGTGCGCTGCATATCGCACGCCCTCGTGTAACATTGGGACTAGAGTCCCCAATAACCCTGGGCAGGGCTATACGTTTTCGGTGGGTCCGGCAGAGAGGACGGCTGAATTGAAGATCACGCTGATCATTCTGGCATTGGCGATCGTCATCGTTGGCGGTGCGGCGATCGTTACCGGACCTAAGCTCATCGAGTCTTTCTCGGGGCTGAAGTCGGAGAACCAGGGGACCAAAGTCCGCACGCAGGAGATGAGTGAGCAACTGCTGGTTGAGGTCGTCTCTGCGCCGGGCGAGATCGAACCGTTTACCAAGGTGGATATTTCCTCGGAGGTCTCGGCCCGTATCGAGGCATTGCCATTTCGCGAGGGCGACCCTGTTCGTAAGGGTGATGTGATCGTCAGGCTTGACGACCGCGATCTGCAGGCGTTGCTTGAAGCGGCAAGGGCTCGGCGTGACGGCGAGCAATACCGTCTGCAGTCGGAACAAGCGCGACTCGAAGGGCTGCTGAGCAATCAGTCGTTCGCACAAAAAGAGTTGGAACGGATGCAAAGCCTGCACGACTCAGGCGATGTGAGCCGTCGATCTTTGGACGATGCCCAGCAGAACGTTGACGATCTGAGCGCGAATATCGAGGCCGCCAAACATACGATCTCGGTCATCCAGAGCACGCTGACCGGCTCCGAAGCTGACATCGCGCGTGCCGAAGACGCGTTGGCCAACACCGTGATCCTGTCGCCGATGGACGGCATCATCACCGTGCTCGACATGGAAGTTGGTGAGCAGGTGCTCGGCACGTTCAACAACATCGGATCGAGGATTATGATTATCGCCGACTTGACGCGGATGATCCTCACGGCGGAGATCGCTGAAAGTGACATCGCTGCGATCGAGCAAGGCCAAACTGCGAAGATTCACATCAACGCTTATCCGGATACGACCTTGTCCGGCACCGTAACCCGGATTGCCCTGCAGCGGTCGATGTCATCGCAGGGCGCCGGCGTGTTTGAAGCGGAGATCGAAATCGATCTTCAAGGCCAATCGCTCCGATCCGGGCACGCAGCCAACGCGGATATTGAAATCGCTACGCATCGAGGTCTCTTGGTCGAGAGTCAGGCGATCGTGGAGCGACTGATCGAGGATCTACCGGACGAGATTCGACTGAATAATTCGCTGATCGATCGATCAAAACGAACGACATCGGTTGTCTATCGAATGGTTGACGGCAAATCCGTCTGTACGCCGGTGCGAGTCGGTCCCAGCGACCTCACGCAAACGGTGATCATTGAGGGGCTTCGATCCGGCGACGTTGTTGTTGTCGGGCCGTACAAGGTGCTTGAGAAGATCGAAGATGGCGAAGCTCTTCAGGACGAGCGTGAGGCGGCGGTAGAGACGGTCGATCGTGATGAGAGTGCGACTGACCAGGAGGCCGCTGCTGAGGGGAGCGAAGGCGCGTGATCATCCGCACACAGGAGCTCTCCAAGACGTATCGCGTTGGCGTCGAACGTATTCATGCTCTGCGTGATATGGATCTCGAGATCGAGGCGAACGACTTCGTCGCGATAATGGGAAGCTCCGGTTCCGGCAAGAGCACGTTGATGAACATACTCGGGTGCCTGGATCAACCGACAAGCGGCCGGTATTTCCTGAACGGTCGAGACACGAGTCGCATGAACGCGGTTGAACTAGCTCACGTTCGAAACGAGCAGATCGGATTTGTCTTCCAGTCGTATGAATTGCTTCCGCGTATGAGCGCATTGAAGAACGTCGAGCTGCCGTTGATCTATTCGAAGGTGGGCTGGTTGAGCCGTCGCCGCAGAGCGAAGCGCGCGTTGGATCACGTCGGCTTGAGCGATCGCATGACGCATCGCCCCAATCAACTTTCCGGCGGGCAGAAACAGCGGGTAGCCATCGCTCGGGCGATCCTCAACGACCCTGCCATCCTGCTTGCCGACGAACCGACAGGCAATCTCGATTCAGCAACTACTAAAGAGCTCATGGTGGTGTTTGAGGGCCTACATGCAGAAGGCCAAACGATCATCGTCGTGACGCATGAAGATGATGTCGCCGCGTGCTGCCGGCGAGTGATTCGACTCAAAGACGGTCAAATCGAATCGGATCGAGTCAAGGAAATGGAGATCGTCGTAACGCGCAGGCGGGATGACGGCAAACGATCAACAACTTCACCAGGGGTCGGCATGGAGGGATCGCTCCCGTGCTGAATCCGCTGTTCTATCTCCAGGCTATCTTTCTGGCGCTCGGGCAAATCTGGGTCAACAAGACGCGGGCGTTCCTGACGGCGCTGGGCATCATCATCGGTGTGGCGGCGATCACGTCGGTTATCGCAGCGTTGTCCGGACTGAAAACTTGGATTCTCGACGAGGTAAACAGTTTCGGCGCGAGCAAGTTGTTCATCCTTCACGATCGTCCCGTAGGCGAGGATCGAAGCAAGTATCCGTTCCCTGCGATACGGATGAAGCTCACGGAACTCGATGCGATCGCCAAACACTGCCCTTCGATCGAATCACTCACGCCCATCACCGGTGTCAGTGGAACTATCCAGGCAGGCAATGAGACGTTGGCCGGCGTCAGTTCGACCGGCATTTGGCCAGCGTGGCATGAGACCGAGAATCGTGAGCTGTTACAAGGTCGCCCCATCACAGCGATCGACGAAGAAAACGCGCGGCAAGTTTGCCTGATCAATGACAGGGGCATCGAACGGCTGAAGTTGGATAAGAATCCGACGAACCAGTACATCCTCTACAAGGAGAAGCGGTTCCTGATCGTGGGCGTCGTGGCGGATAAGGCGGATAGCTTCATCAACGCGGACTTCGGAGCCGGTGGAACGGATGTTGAACTGTTCATTCCATTTTCGACCGTTGTGAAGATGCTCCCGCCGGAGTTCTTCTTCTTGATCATCGCGAAAGTCATAAGTCCTGAACTCGTGGAAGAGGCAAGGGCCGAAGTGCGCTTCGTGATGCGCAAGGAGCGCCAGCTCAAACCGGGCGATCCCGATACGTTTCAATCCATCTCGTTGGCTGAACAGGTCACCCAATTCAAGACGATGGCGGCCGGCATCACCGCCATCGCCAGCGGCATCGTTGGCATCAGCTTACTTGTCGGCGGTATCGGAATCATGAATATCATGCTCGTGTCGGTTTCCGAGCGCACACGCGAGATCGGCTTGCGCAAAGCTGTCGGCGCAACGCCCGCCGCAATTCTGATGCAGTTTCTACTTGAAGCGACCACACTCAGTCTTGTCGGCGGGCTGATCGGCGTTGGGGTTGGTGAAGCTATGGCGTTTGGTATGAGTGTGCTTCCAAATTCACAGTTGGATGCAGCGGCTGTGCCAACTTGGGCCGTCGTTATGTCGTTTGCATTCTGTGGCACGGTCGGTGTCGTGTTCGGCTTCTTCCCAGCCTTTAAGGCGGCACGCCTCAACCCGATCGATGCGCTTCGCTACGAATGACGCCGATGCACACTTGCACAAATCATTCCGAACATCGCTTGGGCAAGTCGCACGCGGCTCGGTTCGTTTGCACGCTGGTTGCAATCTCATTCTTCGCAGGCTGTCAGTCGCTCTTCACAGAGGATTATCTGGCCATCCAAACGCCGATTGAGCGTGTGCGCGAGATTGAGTCGATCCGCCTGGAGGATCGTTCAGAATCCAAGCCGGTATCGGTGGATGAGGCGGCTACGGAGATGCTTGAGGGTATCGCAGCTCCTGCGGAGCCACCCCAGGTGCTGAAGCTTCTGTTGCCGGAGGTGCGAGCGGCGGCGCTGGCGAATAATCTCGATCTGAAGGTCGAGCTGGTCAATCCATCGATCGCTCAGTCAACCGTGGACGAAGAAGAGGCCAAGTTTGAGTCGGTCTTCTTCGGGTCGGCGCAGCATCAAGTCTTCGATGGACCGACAGCCGTTGGGACCGAAGGCACAGAAGCAACGATCGACAGCTTCGACCTGGGCGTGCGCATTCCGTTGCGCACCGGTGGCTCGGTCACGATCGATCTGCCGTTCAGTCGCCAGACAACGAACAATCCATTCTCGCTACTTGATCCGGCGTTCAATACCGACCTGCGGTTCTCGATCAGCCAGCCGTTGTTACGAAATGCCGGCACGCGCACCAATACGCATTCGATTCGAGTGTCGAAATATGAATCTCAGATCGCTCATGCGCGAACGAAGCTCGAATCGATTCGAATTCTCGCCAACGCTGATCGAACCTATTGGTTGCTGTACGCGGCTCGACGCGAGTTGGAAGTTCGACAGCAGCAGTATGAACTCGCCGTGGCGCAATTAGAGCAGGCACGCCGGAAAGTGAATGCAGGCGATTCTCCGCAGATCGAAATCATGCGAGCCGAGTCCGGCCTGGCGAGTCGCCTTGAGGCGATCATTATCGCTGACACAACCGTCCGAGCCAGGGAACGGGACCTGAAGCGCATCATGAACCGTGAAGACTTGCCGATCAACTCGCCAACAGACCTGATTCCCGCAACGGAGCCGCGACCGGTCGGGCTGGATCTACCGCGGGACGAGCTTGCGGACTTCGGCGCGGTGAATCGCATGGAGATGCTCGAATTGGAACTGCAACTCGCGATCGACGCCAGCACTGTCGATCTGCGGCGTAACGCTCGACTGCCTCTGGTGACACTGGATTATTCATACAACATCAACGGCCTCGGGACTTCGTTCGGCCGAGCGTTTGATCAAATCCCCGATCACTCTTTTGAGGATTGGTCGCTGGGTGTTTCTGCGGAAATTCCGATCGGCAACGAGCAAGCCAAGGCGCGGTTTCATCAAGCGGTGTTGCGCCGACTTCAGCGTTTGGCCACCAAAGAGCAGCGCGAGCTTGCGATCCGACAGGAAGTCTATGATGCGCTGGATCAGCTTCAGCAGAATTGGCAGCGAATCCTCGCGGCAAGGCAGGAAGTGATTCTCGCGGGTCGAACATACGACGCTGAGCGCCGACAGTTTGACGTGGGGATTCGCACGAGCACGGACGTACTTGATGCGGCGACGAGCCTGGCGGATGCTCAGTCGCGGGAGATTCGAGCGCTGGCTGACTATCAGATATCGCAGGTCGATATCGCGTTCGCCACCGGAACGCTGCTCGGTCACGATCGCGTAAGATGGGAGCCGATCGACGCGCCTGGAGATTGATCCCAGTGGCGACGCCGACTCCGAAGTAACGCCTAAGCCCTTGCGTGTGAAACGAGATGGACGAACTGGAAACAAAGTGGCCGAAGAGACTCGGCGTGATCTCATTGATCTATGCGATCGGTGGGCTGCTTGTTCAGGCGCTCGGAGCGGCGTGGGCGGTGGCTGGCGAATGGCTCTTGGGCCTAGGGAGATTTGAGATCGAAATCCCGGTTTTGGTCAAACTCGTCCAGGGCGGCATGGTGGTGGTCGCATCGATCCTCGGGTTTGTCATGCTCGTCGGCGCAATCAATCTGCTGCGCCGGCGTCGATCCGGAGTGTCGCTACTCAAGGCGTGGGCGGTGCTGCGGCTGGTGCTGGTTCTCGTGGGCCTGGTGGCCACTCTCCTGATAATGCCGGCTCAGGTCGATATGCAGCGATCGATTGCCGAGCAAACCAACGAGAAACTCAGGGAGGCCGGCCGAACGTCGGGCATGCAAGAGACCGACGACGAGAAGATTCGGGCGAAGATCATCCGATCTTCCGTCATTATGTCAGGCGTGGTGGCGGCCTATCCGCTGTTCCTAGGCTTCTGGCTGTCGCGACGCAAGGTCGGCGACGAAGTGTCGCAGTGGGCCTGATGGGCTACGCTCTCGGATTGACCAAATACTCCAATTCACGTGGAATCCAAGCTGCGGACGAGGTGTCCTCATCCTCGACAGGGCCGTTGTGTGTGCAGGCGAGACCTGCGGCAACGAGGCACGAACCGCTGGAGGCACGGTCATGACGTTCAACAATCTGTTTCGGCCGGGACTCATCACGATCGCCGCTGTTACGACGCTGGTCATATTTGGAACTCCCCAACCGACCTCAGCCGTTGTTGGTGGACCGGCACTCGTCGTAATAGGGCCGTCAGCGCAGTTGATCACGGCAATGGCCGGCACGGGCAAGGGCCACAAAGCGGCGACGCCATCGAAGAAGAAACCAAGCCGAAAAGCTTCGCCACCTAAGCGGAATTCAACCCCCCCGCGCAAGGCGTCACCACCCAAACGGAAGTCGAGCCCGAAGCGCAAAGCGTCACCACCCAAGCGAACGTCGAGCCCGAAACGCAAGGCGTCTCCACCCAAGCGGAGTTCGAGCCCCAAGCACAAAGCGTCTCCACCCAAGCGGAGTTCAAGCCCCAAGCACAAAGCGTCTCCACCCAAGCGGAGTTCGAGCCCCAAGCACAAAGCGTCTCCACCCAAGCGGAGTTCAAGCCCCAAGCACAAAGCGTCTCCACCCAAGCGCAGTTCAAGCCCCAAGCGCGAGGCGTCTCCGCCCAAGCGCAGTTCAAACCCCAAGCGCGAGGCGTCTCCACCCAAGCGGAGTTCAAGCCCCAAGCGCGAGGCGTCTCCACCCAAGCGAAATTCGAGCCCCGAGCGCAAAGCCTCACCACCCAAGCGGCCCACCGAGCAGCCGCCTACCCGGTCGAAACGACCAGTCGCCCCACGACAGCCTGCCGCCAGCCCCAGTTCGCCGGTATCTCGTCCTGAGCGTGACCCCACCGTTGATCGACGTGTTTCAGTCCAACTGAACAGACCCGCCACGCCGCCGCGCGGCGTTACTGAGAAGCGCAAGTTCGTCTCATCGAGCACACGGATTGCCGAGCCAAGGAAAAGCCTACCCTCTTATCCCAAGTGGAACGTGTCAACAACACCGTCGATCGAGCGCGCACGGTCCGAGCGCGGCAGTCTCGATCGCCCACGACGCTTGCCGAGAGTCCCCTGGAACCCCGCGCCCCGGACGGTAATCGAACGTGTGAACCAAGAGCACGATAGCTATCGCGGCTATGGCGAAAACTACGACGACGGCTATGACTACGGCTATGACCACGGGTATGGCCATGGGTACGATGAGTATCACTACGACTATGACTACCATCACGACGGGTACTACTACGATTCTCACCACGACGGTTGGTACGGATACGACCGCCACCACGGCTGGCGCTTCCGATTCAGCTTCTGGTTCGGATCGTTAGGTTGGCGATATCCGTACTATCACGCATACTACGCGACGTATTACCCGCGATATCACAGCTCATATTGTCGTTCGTACGCAGGCTATGGTTGGTACGACTGCTATTGCGATCTGCCAACGTATTCGTACGATACGACGACGTATGTTGCCTATGACGAACCGCTCGCCTACGCGCTCCCTGAACCAACGTTGCCGAGCATCGACGACGCTTGGGCGCATTTGGGTGACGGATATATTGAGGCAGCGCAGGCGATGTTTTCCGAGCTTGTCTACGCGTTACCGTATGAAGGCGCCACTCGGATCGGGTATGCCATCACCACCGGATTGCTGGATCGTGACAGCGCAGCGGTGGACGCGATGCGCCGGGTGTTGATCGATGAACCTGAGGCATTGCGGTGGGTGCCTGACGATCCCCTGGTGGGCGAGCAGATTCTCATCTTGCTTGATGTATACGCTGATCGAGCGCGCGAGGACTTTGGCGATATTGATGCGCTATTCATGGTTGCGGCGCTGCGCTTCATTCTTGGCGAATCAGCCGACGCCTACTTTGCGATCGACACCGCCATCAACAATGGCGATGAAGACGCCAGCGCGCTCAATCTCAAGGCGATGATCAATCGCGATCTTCAAGAAGGGCTGTAGGCCGGCTGCCATCTGCGACCGCTCCGAGCTGGCGGCAGCTGCCGATTCAATCAACACAGTCCGGGAACTGATCACCAAGTCATGGGTGAATTTCACCGATTCTTAGGGTGCGCGCCGTGATTCGAGGCCATGTGCTATTGGAACGGCGGATTGAGTCGTTCCTATTGCACATAGGACGGGCCGGTAGGTCCGATAGGCCCTGGTCTTTAAGGCGACATCCAGAATCGGAGCTGCACAATGATTCACCGAATTCTTTTCTCCAAAGCGTTGTTGCTCGCGACCGTCATCATCGCGTTGCATGGAAGCGATGCACAAGCCGGCGTGAAGCTGATAACGCTTCCGGCTCGTGAGCGCGTCGAGATTCAGCTGGACAATCTCAACACGACGCTCGTTGAAGAGGAGCGGATCGTTCCGCTGGCTGAGGGTGTCAACGAGGTCGTTTTCGCCTGGGCCAATACGAATATCGACAAGGACAGCATCCAGTTCCGCTGCCTCACTGATCCGGACAACATCCGCGTGCTCTCGGTTTCCTATCCGCCGGGCGAGAACGCGCTGACGTGGCAAGTCAGTTCACCCCGAGCCGGATCGGCGCGAGTGCGGATCAGTTACATCATCGGTGGGCTTGATAAGACGTTCATGTATCGCGCGATCGCCTCAAATGATGAGAAGACGCTGACGCTGTGGCAGTACATCCAGTTGCACAACAACGCCAACGAAGCGTTTGGGTTCGCCGGGATGTGGGCGGGATTCGGCGATCGCCTGGAGCGCCCGATCGGGATCAACGAGACGAAGCGGCTTCTGTCATCGAAATTCACCGATGTTCGGGTGAAAAAAACCTACACAGCCGACCTCGCCACACATGGTTATCTGGATGCCCCCAAGAAACAGCTTCGCATTCCGATGCACTACGTTCTCACCAACGATGAGGAGCACGGCTTGGGCAAATTCCCGTTGATGCCCGGTAAGGCTCGGATATTCCAGGACGATGGACACGGCACGGTTGCGTTCCTCGGCGAAGACTGGGCAGCCTTTACACCGCGTGATGACGAAGTGTCGCTGTATCTGGGCGTGGCCAAGGACATCGTTGTGAAGCGCACGATCGATCACACGACGAAGAAGCGCGTTCTTGGCCAGCTCTATGACTACGACATCATCGTCAAGTACGAGATCGAGAATTTCAAGGATCAATCTGCGGTGCTGGACCTGGCTGAATCGATGCAGGCCCTTCGAGCGGAGATCATTGGCAACACCGGTCGGCACGTCGAGTGGACATTCGGCACACAAGGCACACTGAAGCAATTTGATCAGGACAAGTCAACCGCCGATCGACCGGTTTTCCATATCACCTTGCCGCCTCGAGGCGACGACCAAAAGGCCGTCAAGCAAGTGCATACGCTTCACGTGATTATCAAGAACGAATGGTGAATACACCAGCCAATGATCGCTCGGTTCATCGCAACGCTTTGACGGAAATTCAAGGACAGTACAGATGAAATTATCTTACACGTACAATCTTCACGCGATTCTCTTGGTGCTCGGTTTACCGGTTGCCGTCGGCTTCGCTGACAACGTGGATGTCTCGACGATTCCGCAGCGAGACACAGTGCAACTGACGATCTACAACAGCGAAGACTTGACGCTGGTCCGCGAGACGCGCCATCTGACGTTTTCCAAAGGCGATAATCCGCTTCAATTCTCGTGGGCCAACACACTGATTGATCCGACAAGCGTTGATCTTCAATTCAAGTCCCATGCTCAGGAGTTGGACATCCTCGACACGACCTTTCCACACGATAAGCCGCAGATGTTGTATTGGAACGTGAAGAGTGATTTCAGCGGCAGCGCGGTCGTGGAAATCAGCTACTTCACAAGCGGCCTCACGTGGGCAGCGGACTATGTGT
>CBDUST010000079.1:0-15248 GCA_965369945.1 uncultured bacterium
GTGCGAATCCAACCCCCCAGGGATGGTTTGGGCGATCTTCGGGGCCGTTCACCCGGATTTGTCCCGATAAGAAGCCACTTGTGTTCTCCAGGGAAGTTTTTTAGAATACTTCTAAGAATGTGAACTGTTTTATGGGAAGTACGGTAGATATGTGAGATGCGCGGGGGATTGGGATTCGGGACAAGATTGTGATTTCGTTCACAATCTCGTAACAGATGATGAAATGATTTCGGTTTCGCGCGGAATACTCCTTACGAAGACGAAGTCTTCTCGGACTAGTTAGAGGTTCCAGGTAATGCTCCAGGCCATGTATGGTAAAAACTCGCCGCTCAGTCGCCTGCGTCAGCGGCAACGGATGTCGGTGCAGAATGAGGCCAACGCCGACTCTCGCTTCGGGGGCTTGACCCTCGATGAGGAGCGTCTGCTGCGGCAGATTCTGTCTGAGCCGATGGACTACATCGATTCCGATGAGTTCCGCCATCCCAAGGCTGAGAAGCGGATTTACGATGATGCCGAGGTCATCGCCCGACCCGATGTGTCGTGGTATCGCCCGCTCATGGACGATCCTCAGCCCGATCGCAATGCAGGCCGGAACACCGGCACGGTTCTGCTGACGGCTGCTCAGGAGCGCGTGTTGTTCCTTAAATACAACTATGCCCGTCATCGGGTGAGTGAGCTGCAGTTGGAGATCGGCCCTGCCGAGCCGACTGAAGAGATGGCCCGTGAGCTGCTTCAGTGGTACGGCAACGCGGCCCGATATCGCGAGCAGATTGCAGAGACCAACCTCGCCCTCGTATTGGCGATGGCCAAGCGCACCCGCATGAGCGAGGTGGACTTCGCTGATCTTGTGAGCGAGGGAAACATGGCCTTGCTACGCTCGGTCGACAAGTTCGACTGCGGTCGAGGCTTCAAGTTCTCTACCTACGCTTGCCGTGCGATTCTCAAGTCGTTCTCTCGCCAGGGCATGAAGCTGAGCAAGTACCGCCAGCGTTTCCCGACGGACTTCGATCCCGCTCTGGAGAAGTCCAATCATCTGGAGACGCTGCGCCGGACCCATGAGTTGGAGGCCGCTGCGGAGGTCAAGTACATCGTCCTGTCCAACGACGCTGAACTCACCGACGTCGAGCAGGTCGTGATTCACCATCGCTTCGGTCTTGGCGGCGACGGCCTCACCGATCCGTTGACCTTGGAGCAGGTCGGTCAGATCATCGGCGTGACCAAGGAGCGCGTACGCCAGATCCAGAACAAAGCTCTGGAGAAAATTCGCCTGACGCTCGAGCAATACGCTGAGCGACAGGACGAAGAAGAGGACGAACAAGAAGAGCAGGCAAGCTCCCCGGCTGCCTGAGGCCTCAACCGCATAGAGACATGCCAACCCCGATCCAGCCTGCTGGGTCGGGGTTTTTCTTTTCTCCGGATCACTTGCGGACCGATCCGCGTTAGAGCACTCCAACTCAACGCGTAGCGCGTTCGGTGGCATGGGCATCCTGCCCGTGCGGTTCTTCACGGCCGGACCGCACGGGCAGGATGCCCATGCCACCGGAGCCGCTACGTCTTCAGTCGAACCGCTCTAGCGGGTAGATCCTCATCGCGTATGGTTTGGCGACTAGCGTGTTCGTAGAGTTACGATCCATGACATCAACCGAAAACACCAACCGATCTCGTTGTACTGGTTCGGATGTGGGAGAGCGCGGGGCAGTCCATCTTCCTGTGCTGGAAGTCAAACACAGTCCAAGCGGAACCATCCGCCGATCCAAGTCCGGCAAACGCCGCGCGATTGTTCTCGCGGCCGTTCAGGTGTTGATCATTGCGCACGTGATTCAGTGGTACATCACGGGCAAGACGTCCACGCCGATCGAACCGTCCGAAGCGATGGCGTTCGGCCGGGAAGGCGTGATCAACGCGGGTCTGATCTTCTTTGTGCTCGCGCTACTGTCGACGCTCGTGTTCGGCCGGTGGTTCTGCGGATGGGGTTGTCACCTCGTGATGCTCCAGGATTTGTGCGGATGGATCATGAAGAAATTTGGCGTGCGCCCCACGCCATTCCGTTCTCGGTTGCTTCTGTACGTGCCCCTGATCCTCGGGCTGTACATGTTTTTGTGGCCGGCGTTCTATCGTTTAGGTGTGCTACCGAATTGGCAGAGACTCGCCAACGCCTTCGCCGCGATACCTCCACCGACGCCGCTTCCGGATTGGCCCGGGTTCTCGGTTCATCTGGCCACAACTGAGTTCTGGCAAACTTTCCCCAGCCTGTTCGTCACGATCCCGTTCCTGCTCATCTGTGGTTTTGCAACGGTTTACTTCCTCGGCGCCAAGGGGTTTTGCACGTATGGCTGTCCCTATGGCGGATTCTTCGCTCCGCTGGATGAGTTTGCCCCGGCGCGAATTCGCGTGACCGACGCATGTGAACACTGTGGCCACTGCACGGCTGTTTGCACTTCCAACGTTCGTGTTCACGAAGAAGTGGCCACCTATGGCATGGTCGTCGACCCCGGCTGTATGAAATGCCTGGACTGCGTCAGCGTTTGCCCCAACGACGCGCTCTACTTCGGCTTCGGTCGCCCGGCGTTTACTAAACGTCGCCCTACACGCGACGCGCCAAAGAGACGTCACGATCTGACCATGCCCCAGGAATTGGCGCTGGCGGTGATGTTCCTGTTCAGCTTCCTTGCCGTGCGCGGCATCTACGGACTGATTCCCATGCTCATGGCGGCGGGAATCGCAGGCATTGTGACGTTCCTCGTCTGGAAGCTTTGGCAGATTGTCGGCGAACCCAATGTTCGTTTGCATAAGTTCCAGTTCAAGTACAAAGGGAAACTCAAGCCGGCGGGATCCGTGTTCGCCGGCGCCGTCGCGTTGCTCTCGCTCCTTATCATCCACAGCGCCGTTGTCATGGCGTCGTTCGGCTTCGGGGCGTATCACGATCGTCGCGTGACGATTCCGCAGGAGATCATCTTCTCCAGGAATCCTGCGCGCATGAGCGCGCTGATGACCGAACATGCGGATCGGGCGCTGCGGCTGTACAGCCGGTGTTCACAGCTCGGCGAAGGTGGGATCGGTCTTGCGGGAGCCTGGCAAGGCGAGATCGACATGCGCCGCGCTCGATTGCTCGCTGCGAAACTCCAGTTCGATGACGCGGAGAATCTGTTGCGTCATGCGCTTGATCGTGACGGCCGAAGCGAACCGTTCGGTCGAGGCTTGGCCTGGGTGATGCGGGCGCAACTTCGCATAGATGAGGCGATCGCATATTACACACAGATTCTGACCGAGGAGATGGCCTACGACGACATGCTTGATGACTTCGTGGTGTTGTGTCGACAAGAAGGATCGTTCGCCGAGGCAATCGAGGTTTGCCGCAGGCGCTTGGAACGAGAACCTGAGCATCTGCGCACGATGCGGTGGTTGTCGCTGTTGCTCATTGATTCGGATCGTGTTCAAGCAGGCGTCGATCTTATTCGCCAGACACTTCTGATCGATCCGGACAATGCGTCCGCATACTCAGCCTTAGCCTCAGCGCTCATAACGCTTGGGCAACACGACGAAGCGTACCAGTCGATGCTGAAGGCGATCGAATTAGCTCCCAGGAATTTTCGATTGCACTTGCAAATAGCCGAGTTGTTGGAGACGTTGGGCCGACCCGAAGAAGCGGCCGCGCATCACGACCGAGCGCATGAGCTTCAGCCGAACGTCCCAGCTGAACACCGATGAACCGGGCTCGTGGTCTCCATAGGCGACTCGTAAGAACGAGACGAGCCGGCTCGCTCAAGCCTCAAGCCTTCTTCATCACGGACACGGCGCCCAGTTGTCGAGGAGGGCAAGGAGATCGGATGCGCCGACGATGCTGTATCTGTCGAAGTGCGCCTCGGGCCCGTCGCAGTTGCTCGTTAACTGATCGTCCAGAATACATGGTCAACGCAATCCAGCCATGGGAATATGAATATAAAGCTCACGGCGCGAACTTCGTAGCGAGTCCTCACATCGCCAGTACCCGGCTCTACATGATCCGCCGGTACGCCGGCAAACGTCCTGACCGTATCGGTGTTGAGCGATTGCGTTGCCGTACCGACAACATCCCACGAGTTCGTATCGAAGTTCCAGAAAGAAAACGTGAGTTCCAAACCGACAGTGTTCGCGGACGACTCGATCGTCACGTCGAGCGAAGATGGAGAATCGTCTGGCAACGTTCCTAGAAAATCGAGCGTGACCGGAGCTTCGCTTGGACTGAGTACGATGCCCGGGTTGTAGCACAGTTTGTCATCATCCGACCCCAATAGGCTATCCAAGTCACCGGAGTTGTAGAACCCGCGGAACGCATGGAATTCGTCGGGCCGGAAGGTAATTCCGTTGTTGTTCATCAGGATCACGACGTCGGCAAGCTCGTCGATCAACGCCAAGTCCAGATCGCCATCGTTATCGATATCAACCAGCAGCGAGCACGACGCCGCTTGCGGCGCGTTGACTTCCTGATTGAACGTGAAGTCACCCTCGCCATCGTTAGTGAAGATCCACCAGTCACCTTGGAAGCTTGACGTCACCCAGTCCAGATCGCCGTCACCATCGAGGTCGCCCAGATCAGTCGCCAGTGGAAACTGATCAACGGGTGTTGTATCCGCCAGGCCGAGCGTTCCATCGCCGTTTCCAAGAAGGATGGCGCCGTTGTTTTCGCTTGCGTTTGCCGTCGCGACATCTTCCGCACCGTCGCCGTTCACATCACCAACCACGAGCATCCACGGCCCGCCGCCTGCATCCTGTGGCCTCATAGAAGTGAAAGTCGCGTCGCCGTTGCCGATATTCACGATCACTGTCTCGCTAAAACGCGCTCCGACGACCAGATCGAGAATGCCATCGTCGTTCATATCCGCCGCGGCCAGGGCCCACTCTTGACTGCCGCCGCCCTCAAAGAAGCTCGGCGAGCCGAAGACACCGTTCCCGTCGTTCAACAGAATTGACATACTGGAGCTGCTGGAGTTCGTATTGACGATGTCGATATCACCATCCCCGTCCACATCGAGCACAGCAATCCCGCGCGGCGCTGCGCCGACCGAGATCTGTTGTTGTGGACCATACGTCCCGTCGCCGACGCCCAGTAAAATGGACACGCTGTTCGTGGCGATGTTAACGACGCAGATGTCAGCGAATCCATCATGGTTGAAATCGCTCGGCTCATTTGGACTGGCCTGCGTATTCACAGGGAAGGTGGGTTGAAGAAAAGCGTCAAAGAGCCCGGTGCCGTCGGCGTGATTCATAAACACACGTAGGTCGGCGGTCACTTCATTGACGGTGGTGATATCCGCCCAGCCGTCGTTGTTGAGATCCGTTGCGATCCCGCCGTAGGCGCGCGAGTCTTGATTCGGCTTGGTGCGCGTGGTCAGAACGTCGATTTCCGTCAACTCGATCGTTGCCGACATTGCGGCGGTCCAGAACATGAATGAATAGCCGGCGCTGCGCAGGTTGGCGCCGCCGACCGCTTGAATGTCGTGTGAGAGGATGACCATCACCTGCTCGCCATAGAAAAAATTGTTCTTCGGGACCAGCGCGACAGTGTGGTCATCGTTGGAAAAGGTAAACGAACCTTCCGCGGTACCGCTCCAACGTCCAAACGCCCAGAAACTGTCGCTGGTGATCGAGGTCGGATCCACAGCCTGATCAAACTCGATGGTAATCGCTGAGCCGGTGGGAGCGCTGATTGTGTGGGCGGCTGGCGCGGTGGCGACGACTGCCAACTCACCGGCCCAAGCCGGCGCAGCCGAAGCGACCAGCGCCGCGGCGTAGACTGCCCAACTTAAGCCACTTCCGGGCAGCGGATGTTGAACCAGTGGAAACCCTAAAAACAAGTAGCGGCGCGCTCTCATACGGCTACGACGAACGATATCTCGGCCCATCGTGATCTTCCTTGTCCTCTCTTGCAGCTTTCGGCTGGCGAATCCTTGAAAACAGCTCTTCGATCGAATGACAGTGAACATATCTCCGCGAGCCGACCGATACAAGATGCAACTTTGATGACTCTCGGTCGTCATTGTGTGCATACGATCGCCCTCGTGAGCCAGATCGTGCCCTGGCGCTACACGCCACGCGCTGAGGCTCACGAACCAAATTTAGGATTCCGTGACGGATTCCCACCATGACTGTGAGAAACCCGCATCCGTGCTGCAAGCGACCCTGCCTCAGTTGCGGATCAATGGAACAACATCATGCTCAACCGCCGACTCAGCGATTTTTCGCTGGCCGATTTTGTTGCGTGCTCGATCTCCCCGAGTGACTTTCATCCACGCTCGAATAGTCAAACAGGATCATCAGTAGCAGCGAACGACGTCGGTCGGCACACCCAACCAGCGATCGCTATACCGTGGCTGATCTCCGCGGATGAATCTCAGTTGTATTACATGGGTGCCGGATACGAGGCGCTGACCGGGCTGCCTTGCGCCGGTCTCTACGCAGATCCGGAGTCGTGGATGGATGCGTTGCATCCGGAAGACCGGGATCGCGTCGTCGCGCAGCTGGAAGCGCGAGGCCGGGGTCCGCACTACGATGAGCGCGACGCGGTGTATCGGCTCGTTCACCCGGGGGCATCTGCTCGGAGGGTACGCGTATGCTCCTGGCCGGTTTGTGACGATGCTGGCTGCGTGTTGTTCCGCGCGGGGATTATCATTGATGTCACGAACTGTGCAGAGGATACCCCCGCGGAGCCGCTGCACTCGAAGCGCAAACGTAGGCTATAGGTTGGCGCACGCATGATAGGAAGCTACAGTGCCTTACAGCGTCAGACGAAGTTGGCGGGCTCGTTGGCCGCACGACCGTCGCAGGGAACGCTTCCAAACGACCATTCGCGCAAGGGACAGCAATGACTTCAGGCTCGTACGTGTTCACCAGTGAATCGGTGTCAATGGGACACCCCGACAAGGTTGCGGACCAGGTCTCCGACGCTGTGCTCGACGCCATGTTGTCGGTCGATCCCAAAGCACGGGTCGCCTGCGAAACGATGGTCACGACCGGGATGGTTCTCGTCGCCGGTGAGGTGACCTGCGACGGCTACGTGGATATCAATCGCGTGGTCCGCAAGACAGTGACGGATATCGGGTACAACCACGGCGATATGGGGTTTGACGGTCATAGCTGCGCCGTCCTCGTATCGCTCGATGAACAGAGCCCGGATATCGCCCAAGGCGTTGATGAAAAGGCAGACTCCGGCAAGCCGCAAGGGGCCGGCGACCAAGGCATGATGTTCGGGTTCGCCTGTAACGAAACGCAGTCGCTGATGCCGTTGACAATCGAGCTGGCGCATCGGCTCATGGCCAAGCATGCCGAGGTTCGGGTCAGCGGCGATATTGCGAACCTACGACCCGACGCCAAGAGTCAGGTCAGCATCGAATATGACAACCATCGGCCGGTCCGCGTCGATACGATCGTTCTGTCAACACAACACGGACCGCAATGGAACGATCGTCAGGATGAGTTGGCCAAACAGGTGAAAGAGCGCATTCTCAAGCCGGTGCTGGACGAACGGTGGCACGATGGGATCACCATCCATGTAAATCCCACAGGCAAGTTCGAGATCGGCGGGCCGCAAGGCGACTGTGGTCTGACCGGACGCAAGATCATCGTCGATACCTATGGCGGTCGTGGACGCCATGGCGGTGGGGCGTTCTCCGGCAAGGATCCATCGAAGGTCGATCGCTCCGCAGCTTATATGGCTCGTTACGTCGCGAAGAATATTGTTGCGGCCGAACTCGCTGATATCTGCGAAGTACAACTGAGCTACGCCATTGGTGTCGCCGAGCCGACTTCCGTGCACGTGACTTGCGAGGGGACGGCCAAGATCGACGAGACCAAGCTCGCCGAACTCGTCCGCGAGTACTTTGATCTCACGCCGCACGGCATCATCAACACACTCGACCTACTTCGGCCGATCTATCTGATAACAGCGCGTCACGGCCACTTCGGGCGCACGCCCGGCGAGGGTGGTGACAATACGTTCACGTGGGAGCGCACTGACAAAGCTGATGAACTGCGCGCCGCCGCCGGCGAACTATGTGCCGGTGCGACGGCGTAAACATCGAACCTCGCCGCAACTGGCGTGTAGCTCGCATTAGTTGGGTGCCACGTTTCGTCTCCGGTCCTCCAGAACGAAACATGTCTTGCTCAACTAGAGCAGTTTCAATGCTCTTGCAGCGTCAGGGCATGGCAGAAACGCGTCAAAGTAGCTGCCTCAAGACCGGTGGCATCCCGACTCCATCGGAACCTCACCCGTGCGAAGATCCGGTGGCACGGGCATCCTGCCCGTGCAGATGTCACGCCATGAGAAGTCGCACGGGCAAGATGCCCGTGCCACCGGAGTCGCGCCGATCGACTTGTTCGGACCGGCAAATCTATCGTGGCATGAGATGACTAGCGCACGCAGCCGCTACATCTTCAGTGAAACTGCTCTGGCGATGGTGTTGCATCACGCGCATGCTTCACGCTGCGCGATGAAGCATGGCACCCGATTTGCCACTACGTAACGGTTTGGCGTCCTAGGCGCGTTGCCAGTAGGTTGTACAGCCAGGCGAAGATCATGCCGCCGATCAACCCGTCGAAGAATCCCCAGACCAGGCCAATCAGACTGCCCATCGTCGTGACTTCGTAGCCACGGTAGATCAGGCCCAGAACCAGAGTCTCGCCGGCCTGTTGTCCGTCGAACATAATGATCCACCAGGTGATGAGGAATAGGCCGATCCCCCAAATCAGCCCACACGCCAAGCCGACTGCGCGTACGTTGAGTTTCATGGCTTGCACTCCGTATATTGCTAGTCGTTGATCCAACTGGATAATTCTAGGCATCGCTGTGGCGCTCAATAGGAGGGGAATCGAGCCCGAAAACCAGGTGGCGGCGATCGAACGACGCCCATTGGCGGCGCTGATCGGCTAACATATTAGCCTAAAGTTGCCCTCCCGGCCGCTTGTATTCACTCCAACCGCCTGAAGAAAGGCAGAACATGAACTCGAAGGTTTTGTTGACTTGTGCCGGATGCGCCGTGTTGCTTGGTGCGGTGGCGTCGCCGCTGGTTGTGCAGGACGACTACACGACACTCCCTCCGGGCGCTGAAGAATGCAATGCGATGCTGGAGGGAAAGCCCGTTGATCTGGTAAAGGCGATCGCTACGGCCCAGGAGGCTGCAGGCGGAACCGCGACCTCAGCGGCGTTCGATATTTCGAACGACGCAGCGTCGATCAAGGTCGTTGTCGTTGCCGGTAGTGAGATGCACGATATCGTCGTAGATGCAATGAAAGGGAACGTTATGTCTGACACGATCGTGCCGCGCCTTCCAGGCGAAGCTGTTGACGGCGAGCCAATCGAAACCGCCTCCGGCTTGAAGTACTACGACATCGTCGAAGGTGAGGGGCCCCAACCAGCCGGTCCGACGAGCACTGTTCTGGTCCACTACTCCGGTTGGCTGGTAAACGGTACGAAGTTCGATAGCTCGGTCGATCGTGGTGAACCGATGCCGGCCCCATTGAACCGTGTGATTGCCGGCTGGACCGAGGGCGTCGGCTCGATGAGAGTTGGTGGGAAGCGCAAGCTCATCATTCCTTACACTTTGGGCTATGGCGAGCGGGGTCAGCCTCCGATCATTCCCCCGAAGGCGACGCTCATATTCGATGTTGAGCTGCTGGAGATTGTCGGCGAATAGAACCCGCGAAGTAGGCACGTTGGGGTTACTTGGTCATTGTGGATCCGCATTCTGGGCACTTGCCGTGTGGTGTGCCGCGTAGATCGTAACCGCAGGTGACGCAGCAGCCGTGTCGTGATCGCAGGGCGCGCCGGATAGCGACGATAAGCGTCAATAGTGCAAACCAGCCGAAAGAATAGACTACGACGTCCGCGAGGAACCCGCCCCAAATCAGCGCCAACGGCAGCATGCGCACCGTCGTCTCGGGGCTTGGTCCTGACATCGCATTGGGATTGAGTACCAGTCCGTGCATGATCGTCGGCACGTTGGTTGGCGGTTGGAGACCGCCGTCGTAGGAAAGACCGCTCCACATTGCCAGGAACGGCCAACCGCGTGCATCGGCGACGCGCGTGTGACCAGGCCCGGCCGGAGGGTCCGCAGATGGGACGAGAAACGGAGCCCATTTAGGAATCAACGGCTCGGGCGGACCGAAAAAAGGCCCGCGCCGCGCGCCGCGATCATTCACTTTGTGGCTGTCCCAATCGGAGTGGGTTCGCACGGTTCCGAAAGCTTTATTCTCGCCGACAATCCAGAATGTGTAGTGGGGACCGTCCATCGCACCGCCGCTTCTTCGCGGGCTCGGCTGGACTGTGGCATACGGATCAACCCAGGCGGCGCAAGCCCAAGCAACGGCGATCGTCGTAACAACGCCAAGCGACAAGCAAACGATCAGCCAGCGCGCGATTCGCTTCATCGATCTGGTTATAGCACTTTCAGTCCAAGCGCAGCGGCTCGGTTGTGTCTGACGAATAGTGGGACGGGCATCTTGCCCGTCTTTAGGACTGAAGATGACGGGCTGGAAGCCCGACCCACCAAGAATCAAGTGCGTTCTCTTGATCCATCAGACAGAACCTAGGCGGTTTCCTTGAGGTCGTCCGGTTCGGTGTCGTCGCGTTTCAGCGCTTCGGTAACCCAATCCAGGCTCTGCTCAGCCTGGGAGACATCCGGCTTGAAGATCGGTTCCTTGGTCTGGACGGCAATCTGCACGCCGACGTCGTAGAAACCGTCTCTGATATGGCGGCAAAAGGCGACGAGACCGCCGACGAACAGCGTAGGCTCCTCTTCGGCCGACTTGCTGATCGCCAGTTCGACCGGTTCGCCGCGGGCCAGCGGTTGGTTCACTAGAACTCCGACCCCACCGGTTGAGATGTTGCGCAAGTACCCGCGATCGAACTGGAGTCGGTCTTCGCCCTTTACAAACGAAATGACCATGCACGGCGCCATTAGGTCGCGGCGCTCCTGCTTGCGGGCGGTGGCCAACCGATCGGAGGGCGCTTCGTTCAATTCTTTTGCAATCTGCGTTGCGCGGTCCTCATCGAACGCAAAGGACTGCGCTTCGTGCCCGCGCGCGCCGAACTGCCCATCCAGCGGAACGACTGCGTCGCAGCCAACTGTCAGAACATCGCCGCTGTCGTTCGGGTCAAGGCTCTTGAAACAGCATTGATCCTTGCCGCTGCGCTTGGCTTGATACATCATCGCATCAGCGGCAGCGATGAGTTCCTGCGGCGAAGTGTTCGTGCCCGGCTGAATCCATACCGCGCCGAGACTGCACGTAACGGGGTTGCTGAGGCGCATTTGCACATAGTCGATGCTACGGATTCGTGCTGTAAGTTGAGTTGCTCGCTGTAGCGCGTCGTCCTTGGTCAGTGCGGGCAGTAGTACGACGAACTCCTCGCCGCCGTAGCGCCCGGCGAACCCCGTATTGCCCAAGCCTGACACGATGGTATCAGCGACCTTGCGCAGAACTTCATCACCGCGTTGGTGTCCGTGCTCGTCATTCAGGCGCTTGAAGTTGTCGAGATCAAGGAAGCACACAGCCAACGAACGGTCGGTGGACGCGCCGCAGTCGATACACTTTGTTGCCACGTCCAGCAGCGCCGCTCGGTTGAGCAATCCGGTCAACGGATCGCGAGCAGCTTGCTCACGATATTGACCCAGGGCGTGCTTCAACTGCTCTTCCTGCTGGAGGAATCTTTCGCGCTCAGCTTGGGCGGCCTCGAGATGCCCCTCGGTCTCACTGGCAACATCGCTCAGGAGTCGATTGGCTTCCTCTAGAATGTCAGTGACATCCACATCGTCGGGCAGGTGCTCGCGCAGCAGCGGCGCGATCTGGCGGTAGCTCTCGGCTGCATTGGCGAAGCGCTCTTGCAGCGCCTGACTATCAAGCCCCAGTTGATCGTGGGCATACCGTCGCAGGGTGGGTCCCGAGCGCGGATCGGCTTCTCCGCCCTGCAGGCGCATCGATCCCAGAAAATAGCTTAGGGCGCACAGACGTTCGGATTCCGGGGCGCCGCGGTCCAGTTCGGTCGGTGTATGATGTCGCAACAGCGGATCGGTTATGACCTTCGGTAATTTCCATCCTTCTGCCATCACCCCGATCGCATCAACATGGGAGTGCCTAAAACGCTTTTGCTCGACCTTGTAGAACGCAGTCGGCATGAATCCTTTTTGCGCATAAAGATCCCCATACTCGATGCCGTACAACTGCACTAGAGGCAGCACGCCGCAATCTTGCAACAGACCGATGAGGAAGGCTTCTTCCACGTGATTCGGCGCAACGGTCGTTGCCAGTTCTCGGCTGAGACACGCTCGCAGCGCCGATTGCTGCCAGAACCGCTTCAGATCGAACGGGCACTTCCCAAGGCGGTCTAGATTCGAGACCAACTGAAAACCCAGCGCGACCATTCTGATCCGGCGCAGGCCGAGGATCGTAACTGCGCGCTGGATCGTGGTCGCGGGATTGCGTTGTCCGAAGCGAGCGGCATTGGCCATTTCCATCAATCGCGCCGCCAGCGCGACATCCGCTTGGATCACTTGCGCAAACTGCTGGACGGTCGACTTGCCGCTATTCACCAGCTCCAGGATTTGAGCGGCGATGGCTGGATTGCTCGGCAGCTTCGCCTTGGCGAAGACTTTGCGCAGCTCGTCCTGCAGCGAGTTACTATCGCTGGGACTGCCGGTTGGATTTTTTTTGTGGGGACTATTCAGGGCGCACCTCAAGCAATCAAGCTCGACGTCGTGGTCGCCTCCGGAGTAGTTTCATCGACAAATCTTCCCCAGACCCTAAGCCCGCCGCCCCGCTTGATCGCGGATAAACATCGTGGACCCGCCTGGCTGCCAACGCTTTGTTTCGGCGAGGCCGATAACCTCTGCGTCTAGACCTGCATAGCTGCAAAAAAGTCTGACCGACCTAATTGGCCGCCACTCGCTTATAGTCCGGGCATGAACGCACGTGATCTGGTTTCGAGTCGGATTGCCGCACGAGCACAGCGCTTCCCCGACATGGACTTGATGCCGTTGGACACCACCGGGCTTGATCGTCGTGATGCCGGCTTGGCCTTTGCCATTGATCGAGCGGTCTCCCGGCGGTGGTTGACCCTCGTGATCGTTGTTGAGTCACGATTGAATCGGTCATGGCGGTCACTTCAACCAGAGGTGCAAGCGGCGTTATTGGTTGGTGCGGCGCAGCTGTTGTTCCTGGAGCGTCTACCCGATCACGCAGTAATCAATGAAGCTGTGCAATGGACCAAGGTGAATGCCGGTCCCAAACCCGCAGGATTGGTCAACGCGGCGCTGCGCCAAGTGGCTGCGTTGTGTCAAGAGACGGTAGCCGAACATGATCCGCAGCGCCGCGATGAACTGCCGTTGCACGATGGTCGAGCCCGGCGCCTAAGCGGCCCGGTCTTCGATGCCGATCCGCTGGTCCGACTTGCACAGCACACATCGCATCCTGTGGAGCTGGTGAAACGATGGCTTGAAAAGTTCGGCACGGAGCGAACGACGCAACTCGCGCAGCACGACATCGTGCGCCCGCCGATTCTGGTGACGGGGTTGGGCTCGCCCTGCGAGGGATGTGATCCGCACGACGAGGCAGGATTTGTGGTCTTCGATGGCGATCGGGGCGAGCTGGAAGCGTTGCTGGTTGAGCATCCCTCGGCTCGGGTCCAAGACCCCGCCGCCGCCGCCGCGGTCAAGGCCACCGATGATCTGCAACCGAAGATCATCGTCGATGCCTGTGCCGGCAAAGGCACCAAGGCACGCCAACTTCTTCAGACGCATCCGCGAGCGCGAATCATCGCCAGCGATACGAACAACGATCGGCTGGCGACCCTCCGAGCCCTTGCCGATCGAACCGATCGGCTGGAAGCGGTCAATCCGCGCCAGTTGACGGATTTCGCCGGGCAGGTCGATTTACTTGTGCTAGATGTGCCGTGCAGCAACACGGGCGTGCTGGCCCGCCGACCCGAGGCGAAGTACCGCTTCTGCGACGATAGCCTGTCGCAGTTGGTCGATTTGCAGCGGCAGATCATTGCCGACCACTTGCTGTTGCTCGCTCCCTCGGGCCACCTGCTCTATAGCACGTGCAGCCTTTCACCTGAGGAAAACGAGGCCCAGGCCAAGTGGATCGTGCGATGGCACCGTTTTGGCATCCGCCATCAGGGCCTCCGCCTGCCTCAGGGCCTGCCTGGGGAGCCGCCGCAGCGATATGCCGACGGCAGCTACTTCGCCCTGCTGCAAAAGTGACCGCCAGCAACCGAACGCTTGGGTGTGACGTAAGGCTGTGGTAACATGCTCGGCTCGTGCGCTGCTCCGGGTCGGAGCGGTGACCTTTGGTTACTCAGCTTCTGCGATGATGCACATCACCGACATTCTTACACCCGACGCCGTCAAGGTGCCCCTACTTGCGACCGATAAGCGGGCCGTCATTGACGAACTCGTCGACCTCTTGGCTGAGGCCGGCCTCATCGACGATCCCGACGCCCTAAAGCAAGTTGTTTGGGCGCGCGAACAACAACGATCCACGGGTATCGGTGAGGGACTCGCGATCCCTCACGGCAAATCAGATTGCTCAAAGAATCTGGTCATGGCTGTGGGCCGGCCTGGAAGACCGATCGACTTCGACGCCGTGGATGGTCAGCCGGTGTCTCTCGTCGTGCTGTTGGCATCGCCTACGGACAAGACCTCCGAACACATCCAGGCCCTGGGTAAGATCAGCAGACTCATGTCGAACCCGAGTTTCCGACTCAGTGCCTACTCCGCCGAATCGGCTGAGGAAATGTATCGCCTCTTCGAGCAGAACGAGGTGTGAAGATAGGCTTCGAGCCATCAAGGCATCGAGGCATCAAGGCGCGAAGGGGAGCTGAAGATCCGTTGCGCCGATCGCGTCGAACGCTCGGCCGGTGTTTTCTTCGCCTACGGCGTACGCCTTGAGTAGCACTGCACCGCTTGGAAGATTCCCATCCAGCGCGATCTCAAATCGACCGCCCTTGACTTCCCCCTCCAACTGCAGGAGAACACGCTCGTTGGCCAGCGGATAGTTGTGTGCAGCTTTCGTCTCCAGTTGAGGATCGTTCGTCCCCTGCACCGGCTGGAGCTGATCAGCTCGCGCAGGCTTCATGCGAGACGTTTCAAGCGTGATGACAACCTGCCCGGATCGCATGTTCTGCACTCGGCCGGTGATTCGACCGTTGCGCATGGCAAGCTGATCGACTCGTCCCGACGGAAGTGCGATGCGCAGCGCTGGATCGCCCAGCAGGTTGT
>CBDUST010000080.1:0-15228 GCA_965369945.1 uncultured bacterium
GGCAATACATGTGTGGAGTTGAAGAAGGGTGATACTGATATCTTGGATCGTCAGCTGCTTTTGCTATGGCTGCATCGCGCATCCACCCATGTAATTGGTGAGGATGCGGATAGATTCTTTCGTGCAACGCTGTCGTTTCTTGAAGATGACGATCCGGGTATCCGAAGGATGGCTGCGTTCTATTGCGCTGATGCGCGTTCACCGGAATATGCGGTGGAGTCTATTCGCCCATTACTGGATGATCCGATTCAGCAAGTGCGTTTAGGGGCCGTATCGGGCTTGCGATTGTTGGGCCACCACAGCCCAGCTCCCGTCCCTGTACTCGCTGAGGCACTCAAGCATGACGATGGAGTAGTTCGTTTGTATGCCACTGCTGCGCTTGGCTCCATTGCAAAATACGGCGAGGAACCGACGGTAGTATTCGAGACGCTTGTGGACATCTATCGCTCAGACTCAGATGTGCGAGTTCAAGCACAGGCGCTGAGTGCTATCTGCATGTTTGAGTCGCAGCGAGCGCGAGCCTATGCGTTCATGCGAGAGGCGTTTTGGAGTACTGAATCCGCCCTGCGAGAAGAAGCTATCTCGTCACTCACCAGCATGGACCAGTTTGATGAGGCCTTTGATCTTGAATTCGCGATCAAAGGGTTGAATGACGAATCTCTAGGTGTGCGTTTTTACGCTGCATGGCTGCTCGATAGACGAATATCAACAGGATCGCTGAGACCTCATCAGGAGCTTCTCCGTGGATTGGCAGAAAGTGACGATGAGATTGTGCGAGGGGCTGTAAGACGCCAGCTCTTGCGAATTCAGGATGCAATCGAGGACTGATTGCAACACTAGGGCCATCGTAGTATGTTACTGTGAAGCGCTGGCGTGCCAAGCTCGTGTTGTTCCTCGTCCTCGGCGCGATCGTCAATGTCGCGGTGGCGTGGGCATCGTCGATCCTCATTGGCTTCGCGGACACAGACGGTGACATCCGCTCTATTCAAGGCTCCTCGGCCGGTGGTTGGTTCGTCGAAACGTTCCACAGGTTCTCTGCGTTTCGAGTGGAGTGGTTCCAAACTCGCGACTTGACCGTCAATCAGATTGAAGGGCCATCGCCTGTGGACCTCGTCCCGACCTGGATCGTCTACGATCCAGAATTGAATGAGAACCGCAGCATGGAACTGTGGGAAGCTGAGGCGCGAGGATGGCCGCTGCTGGCGTTGTGGTCCAAGCCAAGATCTTTTTACGAGGTATTGGACGGTACTCGCCACCAACTTCCTACAGAGGGCACAATTGAATTGCCACTCTTGCCGTTCAGAGGTGGAACGGAAGATATACTGAAGGTTCTCCCTCTTCGACCAATCTGGCTGAGCTTTGCGATCAACACAGTGTTCTACGCTGCTATTCTGTGGTCGCTCACGTTTGGCCCGTTCACCGCGCGCCGATTCATCCGCCACAGACCAGGCCTCTGCATCAACTGCAGCTACGACTTGCGCGGAACTTCCGGGGGAAGTTCCGAGGGCGGGAGTGTGTGTCCGGAGTGTGGATCGGAGCGAGCGAGTGCTTGACCAAGGCAATGAATACTGGAAGGGAACTCCGGTTGGAATGGATTCTTCGGTGGAACGGGCTTCCAGCCCGGTCAAGGTAGATCGCACGGCCAAGATGGCCGTGCCACCTGGTGATGGGAACTCTTCTGACAGCGCCTCGCTTCACTACGACGCTGCTGCCATGACGCGCCGCCTTGACTCGCGGCGAAGTTTGTGGTTCGGTTGTGATTCCGCGCTCGCCTTCGGCTCGCGGCTAAACGGGTCATCTCCACTCCCACCACGACCACTGGTCGCGGCTTTACACTTCGTGCCTCGGCGCCTCGAACCGTGCACCGGAAATCGACACAAAGACGCCGTCGGCTTCACGGATCATCACGCCGGTCGTCGCATCTGACTTAGCCGCGTACATTGCTTCGTCCGCGTGCTGAATAAGCTGCTGGGCGTTGGTCGGCCGACTCAGATCGACGTGCGCAATCCCGATCGACATTCCCGGTGGGGGTACGCCCTCACACTTGACGCGGCCGGAGTATATGTATTGACGCAGTATCCGCTGGGACACGAGAATCGCCTGTTCGATCTCCGTGTTCGGCATCAGTACGCAGAATTCGTCCCCACCATACCGGGCTGTGACGTCCACCTGCCGGCAGTTCGCTTCGATGACCATCGCCGCTCGTCGCAACTCCTTGTCACCCTGTTGATGCCCCAAATTGTCGTTGATTGCCTTGAATCGATCAAGATCGATCATCATGAACGCCAGCGGACGCCGACTGCGTTCCGCTCGCGCCCAAGCGTGATCGAGCCGCTCGTTAAGGTAACGACGGTTGTACAGCCCGGTGAGATCATCCGTTCGAGCCATCGCCGCGAGTTTGGAGTTGGCGCTCCTGAGCTGATCATTCTTAAACGCAAGCTCGTTCAACGAGCAACCCAAATCCTGTTGAAGTTTTTCGTTCTCCTGCTTGACTCGCTGTTGAGCGAGACATTTCTCCAGGACCAACGGCAAGGCTCGCAGCTCGGCCTCACTCGCCACGAGAAAATCCATCGCGCCGGCTCGAATCGCCTTCACCGCCAAATCGGTTTCCCCCGGCTCTCCGATCAAAACAATTCCAAGCTCAGGCCGAACACTTCGAATATGCGCCAGAGCCTCCAACCCGCAGCCGTCGGATAATTCGACGGCACAAATGACGATGTCCCAACGATTCAAGTCGAGCCGACGAAGCTCGTACAGTGATCTGATTACGACACAACCCGTGGCGCAGCTGAGCGACTGGAGAATCAGCGCCGTCGTCGCAGCATCGTGCTCGACGATGAGCAGGCGCTGGCGATCGAGTTGGTCGTTTGAACGATGAATCTTGCGGCCTCCCCTAACGCGTTTCGAATCTTCGGCGTTTCATTGCTTTATCCCAATCACGTCCCGGTGAGCCCTTGCGGCACAACCCGCACCCACCTGCAACCAAAGCTTCCAATAAAAAACTGGATTAGGAGACAATTGCTTTGACGAATTGTGCGACCTTTGACGATCGTTACCCTGCCCAAACCGCACAGATTCACCGACGCCCCCGGAAATAGAGGCCCCGGGAACTACGGGCTCGGCAGTACGATTGTTCGTCCCAGATCATCAGGGCGCTGCCCCATAACGCACTGAAGCACTACGGAAGCTACCGCAGCAGGTGACAGTGTCTTCTCGGACGGCAGTTCCTCTTCGGAAACCAACGTCCGAAGCATCGGCGTCTCCACCGCTCCCGGTGCGATCGCGTAGGCGCTGATTCCCCACGGTCGGCCTTCGTTGACGATCGATCGTGTCAGGCTCTCCAGTGCGGCTTTGGAGGCGGCGTAGATCGACAAGCCGTCAAACGGATCGATGGTCGCCATCGACGAGATGTTCACGACACAACCGCCCATTTGTTGCTGGAACACTTTCCAAAGGTTCGCCACCATCAGAGCCGGTGCGAAGTTGTTAAGCGAGAACGTCTGCGACAGAACATCGCCAGTCGTCTCCTCAATCGGGAAATTCGGGGCAACCGCAGCGTTGTTGACCAGCACATCCACACGTCCGAACTCGTTCATCGTCTGATCAACAATCGACGAGGCCTGCTGCTGATCAGTCAGATCGGCCGGGATGACCAATGTATTGGGTGGCTCGCTTACGCGATTCTTGATCTCGTCCGCTGTAGATTCAAGATGCGCCGCCGATCGACTCACCAGCACAACGCGGTATCCGGCCTCGGCCAACTGCGCACTGATCTGGCGCCCGATTCCCGTGCCCGCCCCGGTCACGATCGCCACGTTCGACTCGGACACTTGTGCCGGCTACCTCAGCTAAGCAATCGCGTCACGTCGTTCCACGTCACAACGAGGAAGATCGTGCCGATGAGGACCAGCCCGACGATCGTCGCCACATTCTGGAAGGCGATCGAAGGCGGCCGACCCTTGAGCTTTTCGTAGATGAGGAACAGGAATAGTCCACCGTCCACGATCGGTAAGGGGAGGAAGTTGATCACCGCAAGATTCGCACTGATCATCGCCAGCAAGAACACGAGGTACAGCACTCCGCGCTCAGCAACTTGAACGCCGATATGGACAATCCCGATCGGACCGCGAAGTTGTTTGACACCGACACTTCCGCGCACGAGTCGATCGATCATGAGATAGACCTGTAAGACGACCTTATGTGTCTCCCTGAAGCCCATCGTCACCGCCAAGATGGGATTTCCTTCGGCAGTCAATGTCGTATACACAGGTTCAAAATAGGACGGGCCGAGTTGCGTTGCCCAAGAAAGAGCATGAAGCTCAGCGACTTCCTCGGCGCTGAGCGAGACGTCAAACTCTTCGCGAGGATTACCCTGCGTTGGATGAACGATCGTGAGTTGCACGGTCGCGGTGGATTCGTTCTCGAGCGCGCTAGCCGTGCTTTGTCGCAAGGCTGCTCGGAACTCCGGCCATGATGAGACAGCTGCACCATCGACGGCGATGATCTTAGTCCCGCCGAGCGGCGGAAAGGTTGCGATAGGCGTGGAGAGATCCTCGATTACTGTCGGATCTTCCGGGTTGTGGCGAGCGTACGTCGTAATCGGTTTAGCTGAGGCCAGAAGTTCGGTGGCGTTGGATAGCCCGATCCCCAAGCGACCCTTGCGATTGACGGTGCACTGAACGGTAACCTCTTCGTCACCTCGCAGTACGACAAGATCCAGGGGCTTGCCCTTATTTTCCTCCACGATCGGCGCGACCTGGGAGAGGCGCGGATACTGAACCTCGCCGACTTTCAAAATGACATCGTCGACAAGTAGCTTGCCGAGGTTGTCGCTTGATTCGTCAATAAAAGAGATGCGCACCAATGGCGAAAACCCCAGCAGGCCAAGATCAGCCGTTGATTCACGCTGCTGATAGATCGTGAAATGCGGAGTCACCGCCAGTGGAGCCCGCACCGGCGCACCGACGAACTCTCCCTTCGAATCGATAGATTGCCAAACCGTTTGCATCGGTTGGCCTCTGGAAGCCTCGGCCGCTCGGGCAACCTCGCCAAATGCGGTCACCGTTTTGCCATTGATTTCAGTCAGGCGCATACCCGGCTCGACGCCAAGCTGGAGTAGCCCAGCCATCCGCAGGGCCCGCTGCAACGAATCATCGCCAAGTGGATCAGTGAGTGTCGTCGAAACGCCGGGCGTCACGCCGATGCTTAGCATTCCACCTTCCGTTTCTTCCTCAGGCGTGAGTGTGAATAGAAGCGGCTCGTCGTAACCGTGTCGCTTAAGCTCGAGTTTCAGCTTCTCGCCGGGCTTGGCCATTGCCGAAGCGATCGCAATGTCTGCGAATGTACGTGCTTCCTTGCCGTTGATCGAGAGCACCGTATCGCCCGGCAGCAGCCCTACTTCCTCGATACCCAACTGATCGGCGTTGTCTGCTGCGGTCGTTCCAGCTGGAAGGTCAAGCGAGACG
Organism: uncultured bacterium; assembly: GCA_965369945.1. Lineage (GTDB taxonomy): Bacteria > Planctomycetota > Phycisphaerae > Phycisphaerales > SM1A02 > JADFNO01. Next base: position 5,466 of record CBDUST010000080.1, read on the forward strand.
GCGCCAATCACCGGCGCTTCGAAACGAACGCCGACCAAGAACACTGCGATGAACAGCACCGCTGCCAAGAGCAGATTCATCACCACGCCTGCCGAAACGACGATCATGCGCTTACCGATCGGACACATGTTGTAACTGCGCGGATCGTCGGAGACGTAATTGGGATTGGCATCTTCCTGGCCGAGCATCTTGACGAAGCCGCCCAGGGGCAACCAGCGCAAGGAGTATTCCGTTTCGCCTAGGCCGTGTTTGGCCAACTCCGCGTCGCTCAGCTCGGCGGGCGGCTTGCCGGTGCGCGCAACGACCTTGGCGTGAGTTGACCCCACTACAAGGCCGAGCCCCTTTCGCCAAGACAGGACCGAGTGCCCCATGCCGATGGCAAAGGCTTCGGTACGGATGCCCGCCCATTTGGCGGCCAGAAAGTGCCCCATCTCATGAACAAAGATCAGCGCACCGAAGCCGAAGATAATGAGGGCGATGTTGATTGCGGTCGTTAAGAAGTCCATGTCGTTTGGTTATTCCAGAATCGTTTGGAGGATTGCATGTATTGGGCGTTCGCTACAGCATATCGGCACGTCGATCAGCATGTTTCAACCGGAGCTCGGGGAGGATCGCACCGCAACATTATCACTAGCGCGTTCGGCCCGCGGGGCAAGGCGACGCTGCACTTCTATTCGGGCCGCCTCGTCGGCGCTTATTACGTCTGCCAAGCTGGTAATCGGCGTGGCCCGGACGGACCGCAGAGCCTCGCTCACCAGTTCGGTGATCATTCCGAAGGGGATTCTGCCCGCCAAGAAGGCCTCCACCGCCGCCTCATTGGCCGCGTTGAAGATTGCTCCAGCTGTGCCGCCGGCCTCGATCACTTCGTAGGCAAGTTGCAGCGCGCCGAAGCGCTCGTGATCGACCGGCTCCAACTCCAGCCGATGCAGCTGCGACCAGTCCATCGGCGGGCTGCATCCCTTGGTTCGATGCGGCCAAGTCAGGGCGTATTGGATCGGCATCCTCATATCCGGAGGTGAAAGCTGCGCCACTACCGATCCGTCGATGAACTCTACGAAACTATGAATGATCGATTGCGGATGGACGACAACTTCGATTTTTTCACCGGGCAGGCCGAACAGCCAATGCGCTTCGATCACCTCCAAAGCCTTGTTCATGAGCGAAGCGGAGTCAACCGTGATCTTCGGACCCATGTTCCACGTTGGATGATCGAGAGTTTGCTCGACGGTAGCGTTGTAAAGGCGATCCTTAGGCCAGGTTCGAAACGGCCCGCCGGACGCAGTGACAACCAGTCGCTGCACTTGGTCAATCGATCGACCGGCTTGAAGGCATTGGAAGATCGCGCTGTGCTCGGAATCGATCGGCAACAGCGTCACCCCACGTTCCTGAACCCTGGGCAAGACCAGGTCGCCGGCTGCAACGAGCGTTTCCTTGTTGGCCAAGGCGATATCACAGCCGCGCTCGATCGCGTTCAGCGTCGCCGGAACGCCGGCCGCGCCGACCATCGCGCCCACCACGAGGTCGCCGCTTTGTGCCACCGCGTCAATCAGCTCGGTTGCGGCATTCGGACCGGTGTAGACATTGGGAAACTCGGCGAGCGAGTCAATCTGATCCCCGTTGGCCACCGCAACATGCTTCACGTTGAATCGACGGGCCTGCTCTGCAAGCGTTTTGACATTCGTGCCGGTCGCCAGCCCAACGACCTGGAAGTTCACCGAACCTTCGGTGCGCAGGTGCTGCAACACGCGCAGTGTGTTGACGCCGATGGAACCAGCCGAACCAAGGAGGATCAGTCTCCGAGTTTGCTGAGACGCTGCGCTGGTCACTCGTCGCTCGTCCCTGGTGCTTCTTCCTGAGTCGGTTTGGAGACAGACACGCGACTTCGATACAACGTCTTTCGCCGCTTCGGGCTCGGTGGATCGGCGTCGACACTCGTCCCAACGGTCACAGGCTCCTGATCCGGATTGGCTGTGTGCCGACGTCCACTTGATTTCTCGGCAACAGCGGCGTCCTGAGGAGCTGGCCCGTCGTGCGGCGAAGCCGGTTGCGATTCATGCGTTGAATCGACGCGGGTCTTGGATCGGCGCTTTCGAGATCTCCGCTTCTTCTTTGGACCGGCCTGCGCAGACTGACCGTTGGGGCTTGCCACAGCCGATCCAGTCTCCGGCCCAGTTGAAGGCTGAGTTGCGAACCACGCACGAATCTGATCCGCGACTTCGGAGGAAATTGTCGACATGTGATTCGCAACGTCCGGCACCTCATCTGCTTCACATCGAGTCAGGACCTCACGCGATTTCACATTCAACTCGTTCGCCAATTGGTGAACTCGGATCGCGCCATCTTCGCTTCCTTCGCTCAGTACCTTGGATCGACGTCGTCTTCGTCGACGCTTCTTCTTGGAGCCTGCTCCATCCTCCGAGATCGTGTCCGTTGCGGGCTCATCGGTCTTGGACTGAACCTGGTCCGGCTCGAGATCCTCCGGCTGAATCGCGGTTGGCTCGGCCGATGCCGGAACAGACGCTGATCGTCGCCGCCGTCGTCGCTTCTTTGTGGACGTTGTAGCGGTCTGGTCTTTGGTCTTCGCCTCCGCGGCCGACGCTCGATCCTCCTGTTCCAACTGGGCCACGGTCGGCGGCTTCAGAGCCGGCAACTTGCTGATGTCGATGTCAGCGTTGCGCTCGTCGCAGGCGTAATAATCGATTCGATCCGCGGCGATCGCCTCACTGACCCGTACACTAATCTTTTTGCCCGTATCGTCCTCCAGCGCAACCAACTCTCTGCGCCGGCCGCTGAGCAATACCGACGCCACGCGAGACGAACAGACAACTTCCACGCTCTTCACCCGATCGAACTGTAGCAAGTACCCAACGTGCCGCATTGTGTCTGCGCCGACCGACTCGGGCGTCTTGATCTCGCCGTGGCCGTCGCATTTCGGGCAATCCATGTAGTGCGTCTTGCGCAAACTTGGTCGCATCCGCTGTCGAGTCATTTCCAAAATACCAAACTCACTGATGGGCAACACCGTCGCCTTGGCACGATCTCGCTTCAGGCATGCAAGGAATCGCTCCTCGATGTCGCGTCGGTGCTTGGCCATATGCATGTCGATCAGATCATTGATGACCAGACCACCGAGGTCGCGCAAACGAAGCTGCCGACAGATCTCGTCCGCCGCCTCGCAATTGGTTCGATACGCATTGGTTTCGCTGTCTCGGGCGCTACGACTACGGCCGGAGTTCACATCGATCGCTACCAGCGCCTCAGTCTGCTCGATCACGAGCTTGCCACCGGAGGGCAACGGAACCTCGCGGCTGTGAATCAAATCGATCTGTCGCTCGACGTCAAAGGCATGGAAGATCGGAGCCGGACCGCGATATCGAATGATCTTCGGCGCCGACCGCGGGGCTACGACTCGGAGGAACTGTGATGCTCGTTCGTGCGCCGACTCGCAGTCCACCACGATCGCGCTAATCGACGGACGCAACACGTCACGAATCGTACGAATGAGTAGATCGGATTCGCCGTACAGCTCGCACGGGGCGCCGACCGTCTTGATCCGTTTGTCCATCACCTTCCACAGGCGCGTCAGATACGCCACGTCGCGCGTCAGTTCCGTCTTCCCCTTGTCGAATCCCGCCGTACGCAGGATGAACCCAAACCCCTCGGGTAGTTTGACGGAATCGAGAATCTCGCGCATCGCGCGGCGCTTCTCCGGATCCTCGAGCTTGCGCGACACGCCGACCCGATCCATCTCCGGCATCATGACGACGAGCCGGCCCGGGATCGACAGATAACTAGTCAGGGTCGGCCCCTTCGTGCCGATGCCTTCCTTGAGCACCTGCACCTGCACTTCGTCGCCGCGCTTCAGGGCATCTTGCATCAGCGGACGTTCACGCCGAGGAATCTTCCGACCCACGCGCTCTGTGCGCTTGGAGCCGGGGAAGTACCGCGGGTGAAGGTCGGAGATGTGCAGGAAACCGGTTTGCCCCTGCCCGTAATCGACGAACGCAGCTTGAATCGCCGGCTCCACGTTGGTGACGCGACCCTTGTAGATGTTGCCAACGTTCGTCGCGCTGGCGAGGCGCTCCGAATACAACTCCTCAAGATGTCCGTCCTGGAGTATGGCGATCCGGCATTCGTCGCCGGACGCACTGTTTACCAGCATCAACTCAGATGGACCACTGCTCTTTTTTTGTTCGGTCACGGGGGCGCCTCTCTGGGCTTCCAAGTCCGTCGAGCGCCTCGATCGCCGCGCATTACAGAAACCATAGGCAACGATCGTGCTCGAACAGCACGGCTCGCGCCACCTGGGGCCCGCATGGGGACAGGGTCTATGGTCTGTGCAAATGCGCGCAACGCGGCATCTCGTCGGTGGCCAACGGCTGGTGCCAGGGGATGCCCGCTGTTTCGCGGGGCATCCGTCTCATCCAACACGGCCTTGGCCGGTGTGTTTGTTCGCCCGGGATGACTACCCAGCGGTCCAACCGCCGTCCATACCGGGAAGTACTTCTTGAACCTTTTCACGCAGGCAATTCAATACCTGACGCTCTGAATCGAACGAGCCCACCTTTCGGGCGAGCCGCTCGCACATGCCTATATCGACCGATCTTATCACCCGCTTCACGTGCGGTAGCTGCGATGGCACCAAAGACAGGGTACGCAGCCCCATCCCCAGCAGCAACATGGTGTAGACAACATCTCCGGCGATCTCCCCGCAGATGCTCGTTTGGACGTCAAATCGACGTCCGGCCCGGATCACCATCTTGATCAACTGTAGCACCGCTGGATGCGACCCCGTATACAGGTTCGCTACCCGCTCGTTGGCCCGGTCAACCGCCAGCGTATATTGAATCAGGTCGTTCGTGCCGATCGAGAAGAATGATACCTCCCGCGCCAGGGTCGAAGCTGTCAACGCCGCGCTGGGGACCTCGATCATCACCCCCACCGGCATGTCCGCGTCGAACTCGATCCCGTCTTCGGCGCACTCCTCCATCGTGTCGTTGAGGATCAACTTCGCCTGCTTCAGCTCCATTGCCGTCGAGACCAACGGGAACATCACCTTCACCGGCCCCAACGCGGATGCTCGTAAAATCGCACGAAGCTGTGTCTTGAACATCGGCAGATTCTGGAGGCAGTAACGAATACTCCGCAGACCAAGAAACGGATTACGCTCAGGCTCTTCGGCGCGATCCTGCGTGTATTTGTCCGCACCAAGATCAAGCGTGCGGATCGTCAACGGCAGACCATCGAGCAAATCAATACACTGCTTGTACGCCTGAAAATGCTCCTCCTCCGTCGGTTGTGTCTTGCTCGTTAGGTACAGGAACTCCGTTCGGTACAGCCCCACGCCGTCACCCCCGTTGGAAATCACCGCTTCGATCTCGCGCGCAAATTCGATGTTCCCCAGCAGTGCGATGCGCACCCCATCCTGGGTAACCGGCTCCAGCTCCGCGTATTCGCGCAGCCGAATTTGGTAATCGCCAATACGCTCAATGTCACGGCGATACTGCTCCAACGTCTCCGCATCGGGGCGCACCACAACCACCCCACCTCGCCCATCAATCACCAACTCGTCGCCGTCCTCCACATACTGCGTCAGTCGCTGACAACCCACCACCACCGGAATACCCAATGCTGCGGCAACGATCGACGTGTGACTGGTTCGCCCACCTGCATCCGTCGCAAACCCGATTACCTTCTCCAGGTCCATTGAGGCGGCACGCGCCGGCGTCATGTCGTGCGACACCACAACCACCGGCTCGGTCTGACGCTCCAAGCGATCCTGCGATTGACCCATCAGCTGGCTCAACACACGCCGATCCAGGTCCATCAGATCGTTCGTCTTTTGGCGAAATACCTCACTGTCCATCGCTCGGAATCGAGCGCTCATCGCCCGGAACGCCTTGGCCACTGCGTACTCTGCCGTCACGTGGTCCTGCTCGATGCTCGCGCGAACCGGCTCCAGTAGCGACGGGTCGTGAAGCATCCCCAGGTGAAATTCAAATATCTTGGCCGGCTCAGGCCCCAACTGCTCCGCCACACGCTCGCGGTCCAGTTGAAGCTCCTTCGTCGCCCCCTTGATCGCTGCGTCCAGCCGCTCGTGCTGGCGGGCGGCTTGATCGTCCGCCACAATCCGGTGAGGCACATAGTGCAGCGCGTCGTCCAGGACCAATGCCCGGCCGATAACGATGCCCGGCGATACTGGGATTCCTTTGATTGCTTCCATGGATCACGCGTAACACCCCCCTGCAGGCACCCGCCGTACCCACCCACAACACAACAGCGAAAAGCCCCAGGGACCGCGTGAGTATACGCGAACCCCTACCCATAGGGGTTAACCTGGGTAATTCGAGCCGCTCAAAGGCCCTGAGCGGACTCACCGCAGAGAAGATGTAACCACAGATAAACACAGATGGACACGGATAGGTCCGGGTGGAATCGGAGGAATCGCCGGAAAGTCGAAACGCCAGAAAGGGACTCACCGCAGGGGCGCGGAGCACGCAGAGGGGAAGAAACCACAAATGGACACGGATGGGGGGAGAGGCATCAAGGCATCCTGGCACAAAGGCACCAAGTGTAAAGCCGCGACCAGTGGTCGCGGTCTTCCCTCTGCCATTGTTCTACGAGTCCGCGATCAGCGGCTCAATCAACCTATGTTGTAATAGAAGCGCTCGTGGACGATCTTCCCGCCTTGCCACCGTTGTGACCTCCGTGGATGAGCGATACGAAACGCCCAAGACTTCTGTGTGAAGCCGACAGATCCCATTTGGCCTTCGCCCAACTCCACCGCCGAGCTTGTCGAGGATGAGTGTAACGCGCCTCCGCCTGGAAACCTAAGTTCCAGTCGCGTGCTTCTGATGGGATCACCGTGGGAGGCGGAGGGTGGTAGAGCGTCACGTTGCCAACGTGGATGTCGGGGGGAGTTCCAGGAATTGCCCCCGGAACGCCGTGGGCATCGAGCGGTGGTAGAGCGTCAGCCTTCCAAGCTGAATGTTGACGGTTCGAGTCCGTTCGCCCGCTTTGATGAGTCGCCGTGCTTCGTTGTACAACACTGTGCATTGCCAACAGGTTGCGCATCAACCGTTGCGAGCGCGGCATCGCTTGGCCGGTGAACCGTTGTGACCCCAAATGCACGATTGGGCGTGTCAGATTCAGCGCCGGTGCTGTCAACGACGCAGGGAGTTTCCTGGTCTCCCATAGCATCATTGCCGTAAGTGCCCGTTGCAACGGCGTGAGTAGCTTCTGCCGCGACTTCGATGCGTGGCAGGGCATCGACCGCCTTCGTCGCGTCGGCCAGTCTCAGGTCGGTGTAGTACCGCAGCGTGGTCCTCATGTCGGCGTGCCGCATGATGCGTTGGGCAAGCTGTGGCATAACGCCGGCCTTCGCCAGATTCGTGCTGAGCGTCATACGCATCGCGTGAAGGTCAACCCAACGCCCGGCTGAATCGACCTTGGCCAGAAAGTCGGACTGCTCGCGGCGCTCGTGCTCGTTGGCATCCTGCTCAGCCTCTTTGATCCACGCCGCCCGTGCTCGTTCCAGGTCAAGGTAGAACGTGCGGATCGTCGGCATGGTGGGGAACACGCGATCGGCCGGCTTGGCGTCGGCGGGATTCGCTTCCGTCAACGCTTCGATCACCTGTTCATGCAGCGGGACAAAGTCCTCGCGCGCCGCCTTGCCTACGCCAATGCGAACGCGGAGATACCCGTCTGCCATGTCAACGTCGGCCCAGGTGATCTCGCGAAGCTCACCGCGCCGAAGCCCCGTCATTGCCGCAGTGAGATAGACCAGCCGGCGAGGCCCGGCTGCGTCCAGCAAGCGGATCAATTCGTCATCGCTCATTGCCCGCCGGACACGCCGCCGATCTTTCCGTTCATCCAGCTTCGAGATGACCCGAAGCCGGTTCTCGGCGACGCGCCCCGACTTCACGCACCAGTTGACGAAAGCGATTACGGCGGCCCGTGAAGCGTTGATCGTCCTGGCCGCCAGGCCTTCCCGCTTCAAGCCTTGCAAGTGAAGGCTGACGGCGTTGGGTTCCAAGTCGGGAAGGTGTGCAGCGCCGATACCTTCGATGAGCCGGTTCAGGTGGCCGCGCTTGACCATGATATGCCGTGCGACCTGCCCGACGTGCTCGCAATGAGCGAAGTAGTCATCCACATGGACCTTGATCGGCTTCCTTCCCTGCTCGGCGAAGCGCTCTGCAGTTGCATCCGTCAGACCGTCAACACGCTTGCGGCATACATCCTCGCGCATGGCCGCAAGCTTCCGCGATTCGGCCTTGTCGGTGTAGGCTCGCTTCGTACGGCGTTCGTGGCTCTCATCAAACCACCATGCCGTCCAGCGTGCGTCACCTTTGCGTCTGAAAACTCCGGGCATGATTTACCTACCTTTCAATCGCCGGCGTCTGCCGGTCGTAATGTTCAGATCCAAGAGGTCGGCCAAGCGATCCAGGTTGTTCATCGACAAACCACCGCCGGCCATGAATCGAGACAACGTAGCCTGGTCGATCGCCGTTTCTTTCCATATCTCGTAGCGGCTCATACCGCATCCGTCGATCAGCTCTCTGATTCGGTCACTCATCCTGGTCCTGCGCTTCGCTCGCATATCTGCGATGATAGCCGGTACTTGTGTATGATCAAGCAATCGTCCTTGGCGATCTTGAGCGGTTTCAGCTGTCCCGACTGCACGAGGTCTTCCAGTGATCGCACTGACTTCAGCCCGAAGGTATGTACGAGCGCTCTCAGCGTCGAATACAAGTTGCTTGATGGGCTGGAACTCGATCAGGCCGTCCTCCCGTTCTCCGAGGTTCAGGTGTCTGCTTCTCTATCCGCACTCCACAGCGGGGGTTCGCCCCCATCATCGTCGTGGATCCCCGGCGCCTGGTCGGAACAGCAGATAACTCGGGTGGGTTCGTCGGATTGATCTGGCCGCGGCGAGCGATTGTCCAGTCGTTGTAACGCTGCGGCACACTCGGCCTTCGTTCCATGCTCAACCAGCAGCTCGTCCTCGGCTTGTTCCGCAGCATCGCCGGGCGAAGCTCCCGAATATTGCTCAAGAATTGCTGCCCGGTTGATATGCTGATTCAATATCTTGTCCGCCAACTCGGGACGCAGCGCCTTCAAGAAGCGCTTGTAATCAATGCCGGCACGGTGACGGATACTGCTCATGTCTCGGCCCTTTCAGATTCACTGGAACTCGGCCTGACAGAACTGACACTGACAGAATTGGTCCTCAGAGCATCGTCATCGCTACTTGTGTCAGGGTCAGTAGTGTCAGTGAGTTTGAAGACGCCAGCGGGAGGGCGTCCACGTCCGCGCTGCCTCGGCACATGCCAGTGGCCGAGTTCGGATTCCGCCAGCAAGTTCAGTTCCGCCCTCGCATCCTCAGCGGTCTTATGGGATCGAAGGCGCTGCCATTCGCGAACCGTCCTCGGCCAACTCAACAGCTACAAGCGATCAACCGTCGCTGGCAAGCTGTCCGCGATCAACTTGTGCGTCTATACGAAAACCAATCGCATCACCATTACAGAGACGATACTCAAGAGGAAACCAAGGTAAGCGCAACCCCAATACTACTCTCGCTCCGATACATCGGGGCGGAGTCTCAATATGGCTCGCTCATGTTGGTGCTTACGGACACGGCCCCCAGTTGGCGAGGAGGGCGAGGAGGTCGGGGACGCCGACGGTGCCGTTGCCGTCGAAGTCGGCGGGATGGCCGGGATTTGGTCCCCACGCGGCCAGCAGCGAGAGGAGATCGGGCACGCCGACG
>CBDUST010000081.1:0-15199 GCA_965369945.1 uncultured bacterium
GCTCATCTTCTGTTTGCCATCGTAACCGACCAGTTTGCCAACGGTTCCCACATCGGCGATCGGAATCGGGAACACGCCGCCGAGCTTGACGTGATCGGCATCGTCTGCCTGATCGGATACATCGCAGTACATCTGATTGAATCGCCTCGCCACCTCGCGCGTCAACTCCAGGTGCGGTACCTGATCCTCACCAACGGGCACCGTCTGAGCACGGAACGCAAGGATGTCCGCAGTCTGCCCCACCGCGTACAACGGGAATCCGAAGCTATACGTCTCGCCCAGTCCCTTGACCTTGATCTCTTCCTTCAGCGTGGGATTGCGCATCACGCGATTGAAAGGCAGCAGCATCGCGAACAGATATGTCAGCTCCGAAATGGCTGGGACTTCCGTTTGAATTACGAATGATGACTTGTTCGGATCGATCCCCATCGCCAATTGGTCGCGAACGATCTCGATACAGTCGCTGCGAACCTCATCCGGCTCGTTGGACCGGGTCGTAAAGGCGTGCATGTTCGCGATGAGGAAGAAACACTCGTAAGTATCCTGCAACTCGATACGGCGCTTGACGGATCCCACGTAGTGCCCGAGGTGCAACTGTCCGGTCGGCGTATCGCCGGTGAGAATGCGCGGCTTTGATAGGGCTGAACTCATGGGGTGGGTACTCTAGCAATCCCTGGCGTCACACGATACATCATGATCGTTAACCAACGGTCAGCCAGGCGAGCAGCAGGTTTGCGAGATTGAATGCCGCGTGCATGATAATCGATGCCGACAGTCGACCCGTCTTTTCGTAGACCCAGCCGAATCCGATCGACAAGACGAACAGAACCGGCAGCGCATGTGGCGGCACCGCGCCCAGGTGAACGAACGCGAAGACGACACTGACCGCCAAGATGGCCGGCCAGCGTCGCATACCCGCGCCCACCAACGCCTGCTGAAGGATTCCGCGGTAGAGCACCTCCTCGAACAGCGGCGCACCCACAACGACCAAGGCGACCGTCACGTAGAGCCACACATCCGCTGGACTTTCCACGAGCTGCGCTAGCAGTGTGTGAGCAATCGGATCGGGCGCGCTGCCGGTCAGGAGCTCGACGACAAACGCGCCTGCGATCGCAACGCAATTGACGACGGGCCAAAATAGCAGCAGTGCAGCTATCCCGGTTAGCACAGCCCGCAGTAGTCCGTAGCGTTGTGCCCGAGCTGACCGCTTCGCGCCGACCACCATCCAGACGAAGACCGCCAGCACGATTGTTTGTGCGGCGTAGGATCCCAACTTACGGCGTCCCGAATCCGCCAACGACATCGCGGCTTCGCCTGCTCCAGTTGGCTCGATTGCAAACAGCCACGCTGCTGCCTGAGCGCCCAGTCCAGCCAGCCCCAGCATCACCATGCCCATCGCGAGCCCGCCGACCGGCGACAATGTACTGAGCTGCGATCTAACAGCGCCCCAGCGATACCACCGGCGGCGCCAGAACAGCCCGACCGCCGCTATTCCTGCCCCGAGGTACAACCAGTTCAGAACTTCATGCGGTGCTGGACCGTCGGCCGAGGAGTCAGTAGTGACGATTGCGGCGGCCTCTGCGGCTTCGGTTGTCTGCTGCGCGGCGTAAGCGGAACCGGTGACAACTGCTGCGAGTAGGATAGCTACGAACACCATGCCCACTATCTTGGACAACATTGTCGCCCGCAAGCGAATCGAAGTCGCCAGGGCCAAGTCCACTACTCCCATGGAGACGCTCAAGGCCCGTGTCACGGAGCTGGGTCGTCCTCGAAACTTTTTCGCCGCAGTCGTCAACCAACGTCCGCGCCGCACCACGCGCGTCATCGCCGAGATCAAAAAGCGTAGTCCGTCCGCTGGGTTGATCCGCGAAGATTTCGATCTTGTGGACATCGCCAAACAGTATCACGAGGCCGGCGCCGCCGCGATCTCATGCCTTACTGACGAGCAGGACTTCGGCGGCCATCTGGGCTATATCCATCAGATCCGAGACGCCGTCCCGCTGCCAGTGCTGCGCAAGGACTTTATCGTCGATCAATACCAGGTTTGGGAGTCACGGGCCGCCGGCGCCGACGCCATCCTGCTCATCGCTGATGTGCTCGAAGAGGGCGAGTTGGTGGACATGGCCATCCTCGCCCGTGAGTTGAATATGACCACGCTGATCGAAGCGCACGATGTTGAACGACTGCTGAAGGTTCGCCACTACATCGGTTTTCCCCATGCCGGCTATTCGCTGCTGGGTATCAACAACCGTGACCTCAAGACGATGCAAACCGACATCTCTCACACGTTCCGCGTGTTGGAGTTCATCGAGGAGAGAAAAGTCGTTGTGTGTGAGAGTGGTATCAGCTCAGCCGCCGACTTGGCACGACTCCGACAGCGCGGCGTGAACATTGCCCTCATCGGCGAGCATCTGCTGCGCCAAGAGAGTCCGGGTGAAGCGCTGCGCGAACTGCTGGGCCAAGCTTCCGATGCCGGCGGCTGATCACCCCTACTATCTCCCGCTGTGCGCTGCGACCTTATTATTCCCGCGCTGAACGAAGCAGCGAACATTGACGAGTTGTTCGATGCGACCCAATCCTTGCCAGAAGGTTTGGTGCGCCACGTTATCCTGGCGGACAACGGCTCAACTGACGGCACGCCAGAGGCAGCGGAAGCGCGCGGGGCGGTTGTCGTACACGAATCGCAACGCGGATATGGGGCAGCATGTCTCAAAGCTATCGAATGGATCAGACATCAAGAAGTTCCGCCGGATGTGATTGCGTTTCTTGATGCCGACCTCTCGGATGACCCTGCGGCGCTCAATTCGCTCTTGGAGCCGATCGAGCAGGGCCGCGCCAATATTGTTCTTGGATCACGCGTCAGGCTCGCAGAACCCGGCGCGTTGAATCTGGCTCAGCGCTGGGGAGGCGGCTTGGCGTGTGTGATGATTCGCGTTTTGACGAAGAAGCGTTATACCGATCTTGGCCCATTTCGCGCAATTCGCTGGACGACCTTTCAACAACTTCAAATGGCCGACCGAACCTGGGGATGGACGGTCGAATTGCAGATGAAAGCAGCGTTGATGGAGATTCCCACAATCGAAATCGATGTGCTCTACCGACGCCGTACCGGTGGTCGTTCTAAGATCTCCGGCACACTGCGCGGCCTGTTCGCCGCCGGCTCAAAGATCATCACCACGATCATCACCCTCTGGTGGCAACACCGCAGAAGCCGGACCTGACGAGCGAGCTTTGCGAGCGAGGAAGGTCCGGGTAGCTCCGCGCAGGGTCAAGCCCTGCGGCTAAACCTAAAATCAATCACTCCAATTCATCCACCTTCGCTGATTGCGCTGCACGGAACGCCTTGAGCTTTGCGTCGATCGTCTCGTCACTCAATCCCAGAATCGCCGCGGCAAAGAGCGCTGCATTCACCGCCCCCGCCTTACCCACCGCGAAGGTCGCCACCGGCACGCCGCGCGGCATCTGAGCCATCGACAGCAGCGAATCCAACCCATCCAACGACCACCCCTGCATAGGGCATCCCAGCACCGGCAAATGTGTCAACGACGCCGCCACTCCAGCTAAGTGCGCCGCACCGCCTGCTGCACAAATCAGCACCTTCAACCCGCGCTGCTCAGCTGACTTGCAGTAATCCGCCAACCGCTCCGGAGCGCGATGAGCGGAGATCGCATTGCATTCGTGAGCGATGCCAAGCTGCCCAAGCATCTCGCTGGCCGCCTGCATCGTGGGCCAATCCGACTTGCTGCCCATCAGCACGCCTACCATGGCCCCGTCCACCGTCGTGTAATCGTCGCTCATGAACTGCTCCGCACGCCCGCCCCGTTCAGCGGCAAGACGCGATGGTACACTTTCGATTCCGCCTACGGAGAACTCACCCCGTGCCTCTGCCCGCCAACCCCAACATAGCCATCGTAGGAGCCACGGGTGCCGTCGGACGAGAGTTGGCGTCAATTCTCGATGAACGGGCGTTCAGCCACGCATCGCTGCGGCTGCTGGCGTCGTCTCGATCCGCCGGCTCCACTATCGACCATGGTGGCTCAAAATTCGCAGTAGAGGAATTGACCGAGGCGAGCTTCGAGGGGATCGACTTGGCGTTTTTCTCAGCCGGGGCAACTGTAAGTGAGACGTTCGCGCCGATCGCTGTCAACCAAGGCACGGTCGTGATCGACAACTCCAGCGCCTTTCGCATGGATGAGAACGTGCCATTGGTCGTACCCGAAATAAATGGTGATGCGTTAGACAACTTCGACATTCCGGGGGCGGGGGCGGGGGTGATTGCCGTGCCGAACTGCGCGGCCATTGTCGCGCTGATGGCGATCACCCCGCTACACCGCGCCGTTGGCATCGAGCGCATGGTCATCAGCACCTATCAAGCGGCATCGGGGGCAGGCGCAGCGTGGATGGCCGAGTTGGAGCAACAAGCCCACGATTACGCCGCAGGTCGCCCATACACGATGGATGTGCTCGGCCGACAGTATCTGTTCAACATCTTCAGCCACAACTCCGCGATCGGCGCTGATGGTTACAACTTTGAGGAAAGCAAGATTATCGCTGAGACGCACAAGATATGGAACGATGTCTCGGTGCGTGTGACCGTGACATGTATTCGTGTTCCCGTGTTGCGAGCACATTGCGCTGCGATCAACCTGACATTTAAGGGGATACTCACCGAAAACCAAGCTCGCGATATTCTTCGTGACACACCGGGCGTGAAACTCGTCGATGATCGTGAAGCGAACAAGTTCCCCGAGCCAATCGATGCTGCGGGGAAGGATGATGTGCTCGTGGGGCGGATACGCGCCGATGTTTCCCAACCGCGTGGCAAGGGGTTGGATCTATTCGTCGCAGGCGATCAATTGCGCAAGGGCGCCGCGCTGAACGCCGTCCAAATCGCCGAATGCTTGATGAAAACCCCCGCGCGCACCGTTTAGAGCGCGCGGGGCGGAGCCCCGCCGCTGAACGTCGCAAACGGCACCAATCTGTCGCTCCCACGTTTAGCGGGCGGCCTCCGGACGCCGCCTCGCCAATCTCCCCCCGAGCGCGCGGGGCGGGGTCCCGCCGCTCAACGTTGCAACGGCACCAATCTGTCGCTCCCACGTTTAGCGGGCGGCCCCCGGACGCCGTGTCGCCAGTACCTCCGCCGCGCTATCCGCATCGCCTTCCTTCACCAAGACATAATCCGTGTCATACGTCGAGATCGCGAAACACGAGATTCCCGCGTCGGCGAGTGCGCCGGTCAACTTCGCCAACACGCCGACCGTCGAGAAGTCCAGTTTCCCGACGACGCGCATCGCCACCCAGCCGCGCTCAGCGGCCACCTCTGTTGGGACCAGCGCCTCGGCTGCCACGATCGAAAGCTCCGCCTCACTCCGCGTAATGCTGAGGAAATCCGAACCGCCCCTCGCCCAGCCGGGAATCGCCGCGGCCGCATCCAACCGACACACAGCGAACCGCCCGGTCAGCCATTCCAAGGTGATATCAATCTCGCTCATGCCACCTCAGTTGTGTAGTTGATCCTCCCCGGTGACGATATACAATCGCGGGAGGTTCGTGAATGAATGGCGAACCGCGCGACACTTGGGGATTGGTGTAATGGTAGCACGACTGACTCTGAATCAGTTAGTATAGGTTCAAATCCTATATCCCCAGTTTTCATTTCCTCGCCTTATCGCCCGACTCCGCAGGGAGACGAGCATCGCAAAGACTATCGGTGGCGGTACGATCCCCGGGCACAGTCCAGGGATAAAGGGATACGGCGCTAGAATTCCGAGCGTAGTGCGCCTCGGCCAGCAACGATTGGAGAGTAGCTATGAAATATGCTCTTACGTTCCTCTGTGGTGCTGTCTTAGCCGGCGGATTTGTCTATTTCATCTGCGGACTGCGATCGGGTGTTCGCGAAGTCCGATTCATGAGCGAGATCGAAATCCCGCTTCAACTCTGCTTTGACATTATTGCCGAGACGTTCGATGAGGGTGAGGCTGAACTTGCTGAAGCAAGACTCCGACTGCTCCGCGATAGATGGAATGAATACCTCGAACATCGCGGCTTCCTCGGCGATATCCACATCGAGATCATGGAACTCTCAATCGACGACGAGTGAAGGGTCGCGAAGAGCCTTCAAACCTCCACCCGCTCAAAGACAATGCGACTTCCTTCCATGCGCGCGAAATATGCCTCGACAACCACATTGGGGCCGAGCTGCTGAACACGATCCACCGCTTTGATCAAATCTTCGTGCTGCTTCTCGGTTACGGCGATCGGTGAAATGCGCAGCCGTTCGGTGTAGAACGCACAGTCTTCGTGGGCGATCAAGATCACCCGCTGCAATTGATGCGCGTTGATCAGGAATTCCAACTGCGCAGCAACCGCGTCACCCTCACGGTACGTGGCAAAATGATCCGCCAAGCACGCCGCCCCGCCGGGAACGGCCAGCCGATCGTAACGCGGAAGGTGCAGCGCATTGTGCAGGAAGTCGTCAAACTGCTCACCTAGACGACCATCACTGCAATACACCGCCGCTGCCCGGATACGACCGCCTTCATAGGCAATAGCGCTTTCGTACATGCTGGTATTGTGTTCATCGACCATCGATCAGTTCCATACGGCTCGGCGGCATGTCGCTCCAATCGTTTTGATGACGCTTTTCTCGATCCACTGAATCCAGTATCCTCTCATCGCAAGGAGATTCGCGATGTCCATCAACGCCCTATTCAAACGATTCTACTGGCTGTTCTCCTACCTTGGGGTCATGACGGTCTCGGCTGCGTTCATCACGGGTTTTCGACACGATGAGAACGCCCCGATCGCCAATCTCTATTACAACCTCGTCCTTTACGCCATCTTCATTGTCGTACACATGGTCATGACAATGCCAGCGTTCAAACAGATGGTCTTCGGCAAACGCGAGGGAAACCCCACCGAGCGGCGCATCTACGTCACGATCTCGATCGTGACCTGGGTTGGCATGTTCATCCTCCACAAACCGATCGCCGGCTTTGCGTTCGAGTCGCCGGATTGGTTGAAGTTCATCGGCCTGGCGATGGTGCTGCTGTCGGTCATGGGGTTCTTCGAGTTCGCGACATTCGAGCGGCTAGGCAGTCTTCTGGGACTACCGGGGGCACCGCTTTCACACACGGTCGGCGCTGAGACGCCGTTGATGATGGACGGCCCATACGCTTCTGTTCGTCACCCCATGTATCGCGCTGCGTTCTTCCTTACGTTCTGTTCGCTCGTGATACATCCCAACGCCGCACAGCTTCTTTTTGCGAGTTTGACCGCAGCTTCGTTCATAGGGTTCATTCCCTTTGAGGAACACCAGTTGCTCAAAGCTCGTGGCGATGATTACCGCGCGTACATGAAAGCCACGCCGTATCGCGCTTTCCGTGGGATATGGTAGGAGTCTCGAGAGAGTCTATTTCCGGGGGCCGATGTACTTGTGCGAGATGACTACATCATCGATATACAGATGATGATCGTGCGCTGCGGACGGCTGGCCGCCATGGTAGACCTCTAGCCACACGCGCTCAATCTTGAGATTCGGCACGTCGCGGAATCGAATGTTCTTTTTCACAAACGCCGGCTTACCATCGACCCATCCCCGCAGTACGCCGTTGTTCTTGCCGGGCGTGTTGAGTTTGACGTATTGCTCGATGCAGTACCAGCGGTTGCGCTTGAGAAGCCCCCGTTTGCCATTGGTCCATTGCCACTTGGTGCCGACCTTGGTCTTCATATCTGCGTGGTAGGAATAGAACCCGATCTGAATCTTGCCGTCGTCAGTCGTCGTCGAAAACCATCCGCGCGCCGACCACCCGTTCTTGCCATTAGCGCGTCGGCCGCCCCACCCGGCTTGGCCATAGGTGCCAACGATCCCCGGCAACTTGCCGCTCGTCACCGTTTGCCAGTCGTTACCGAATCGCAGGTAATATCGAAGGTACAACTCCTCCGGCTCGGAGCCGATCTGATCCTTGAAATAGAAGCTCAGGTCCGCCATTCCCTTGTGCGAGCCCTTGGGAATTGCGATTCGCAGGGCGCTTCCGTCAAATGGCTTGAATTTATTCTGCGGATCGGCGTCGATGATTGTTGCGTTTTCTGGAGCCTTGCGCGCCCCGAGCTCCCAGAACCACACCGGTGAGTCGAAACCCGTTGCGTAGATGACCTCATCCCCCGAGCCACGAGGCGGGAGGTACTCAACGATCTTTTGACCAACCTTGCAACCGCCGATCGCCGTGCACGCACCAAGGAGAATTGTTGTCTTTATCAATTGAGAAATCATGATTCGCCACTCAAGCTCGCGTCCAACTGTATCAGGAATCGCCTCGACCAACCATCGACCAAGACGTACGAGCCGATCCAAGGGACATGCACGCAGTTCTTGCGCGTGCTAATTGTCCGGTAAGCTCTGCTCGTAGATGCGCGCGGCGCTGAGAACCGGCGCTACATTCTCAAAATCGCCGCAAGCGAAACCTTCGCGTTCCATCTGCCTCAGCAAGCCTCATAATCCGTCCGCTGTTGCCTTGGTAATCGGAAACCGACTCGACTTCGACCGCGCTTGGATCGATCTGTTGATGAACGGCCCAACCGTTGCCGTAGATTCCTGACCAGCCAGTGCATCAAGGAGCAGACCCATGACGTTCGTAGCCCCTCGCCGAGTCCTTCGTACCGCTCTTCTGTGCGCTGTTGTCGGCGCGCTCGTAGCGATATCGCCATCCTCAGCCGCAGAGGGTAAGCGCGTTGGAAGTCGTGGCCACGGCGATCAACCGCTGCACGCTCAGACGTGTTCCAACCCGGTGCACGAAGGGACAATCGTCGTGTACGAAGACAACGACTTCGAGGGCAAGGTGCAGGTGCTCAACGTCCACGACCAGCCGCGACACAAACTGCTGCCTGTGCATGGCCGCGTAGGCAGCCGAACCTCATCGATTCAATGGAATCTCCCCGAAGGTACGATCGCCATCCTCTACGGCAATAGTCGAAGCCATCCCCAACGACAGTACATTATCTGGGGCAAAGGCCAGGACTATCGCCTTTCCGACAACGGCTTCAACGACCGTCTCGCCGCGATCAGCCTCGAAGGTTTCCACGGCCCGAGGCCGCACCAGCGTGATCGTGCTCACGATCGCGAGTAGCGCACCGTCTTCTCGTTCAAACCAAACACCCGACGCCCACGGATCGCGATCCGTGGGTTTTTTCTAGTAGCCACTCACCGTCTTGCGGTCTGGGCTCGACCCAGTTGCACCCAATGCACGCCCCGAGGCGAAATAGCATCACCCCCGTTGGCCGGCTCGAATCGGCAATGCAGATTAGCGCTCATCAGCGGGTACCGATCACTGCCAATCTCCAGCAAACTGAGTCGAGCCAAATGGGTCGGGCCATAGATGGTTCGGCCGCGCTCGACCTGGTCGGCGTCGAGTCGCCATTGGCCGAGGGGATGAACGTCGTCGACATCAGCGTCGCCGTCGCCTTGCAGTGTGAAAACAAAGGTACCGTCCTCAAACATCGGCGAGGCATGCGGCAGCGAGAAGAGGTACATGGAGACGACGATCGTGTCGGGATAGCCGTTCCCGTCGGTGTCGGCGGGCTTGCCTTCGACCGCAAGGGCCATGGCGTTGGCATTGGCGCCGCTTGGAACAGGTCTGGCAGGCTTGGGATCGGGCGGCAAGGGTCGTACGCTGCCGTATTCGACGTTCGTCGTTCGACAGCCGAGGATGAACGTTGCGACTGCTGCCGGCAGGAACAGTTTCGATCGACAGTGGATGTACAAGATTCGCCGCACGATGGTTGTTACTCCTTGTCCTTTTCAGACGCACTGGGTGTGTCGATTCGCTTGCCTTTGGCGTCATACAGGCCGCCGGTCCCGTCCAAAATGCTCTTTCGGATCTGCTGCTTGATCTCATCGGGAAGTGAGAGGCGATCGATCTCAGCCTGGGTGATCTGCTCCACGCGATCGATTTCGGTAGGACTCATGATGACGTGTGGGGTGAGGACGATGAGCAGCTCGGTCTTTTTGCTGGTCTCCGTGGAGCTACGAAACAGCGCGCCCAAGAATGGGATGTCGCCGAGCAGCGGGACCTTCCGGTCGCGGCGTTCAAAGCGATCGGAGATGAGGCCCCCCAAGATGATCATCTGGCCGTCACGAACGGTGACGGTCGTGGTGGCGGTGCGACGCGTGATGATGGGGGATGAGAAATCCTCGGAGATCTGCGTGGTGCGGGCGCTCAGCTCGGAGATCTCCGGCGTGATGGTCATGCGGACGTATCCGTCGGGATTGATCGAGGGCGTGACGTCGAGAATGATCCCGATGTCTTCCGGCACGACCGAAGACTGCTGACTTCCCAGATCAAAGGACGTGCTCTCGGGCAGGCGGATGGTTTCGCCGATCTGAATACGGGCGGGCTGGTTGTTCGCGGCCATGATCGAGGGATTGCTGAGCACTTGCAATCGACCCTGGGATTGAAGCGCGCGGAGCAACAGGTTGAAATCCGTGCCGGAGATCGCGAGGTTCGGCACACCCATGCCGGTCACGAAAGCGCTGGCCAGGCTGAACCCGCCACTGAGATTGACATCACCTACGGTGCGGCTGCCGGAAAAATCAAACCCCCACTCGTCGGTGTCGTCGAGCGTAACCTCCGCGAGCAGCACTTGGATGAGCACCTGCGGCGGATCGACATCCAGCTCGGTAATCATGTCTTTGACGCTTTGCATATAGCGCGGGCTGGCGCTTACAAGCACCGTGTTGGATTGGTCATCGCCGACGATCGTGACTTGGCGCTCCAGCAGTCTCGCAGCCGAGCCGAGTTGATCGATCCCGATCGTCTGGATGAGCTTGTCTTGTTCCGTCTCAATGAATTGCGACAACACGCGCGCAACCTCAGCGGCGACGGCATTGCGAAGCTGATACACATAGACCTCACGTTCGTTGGCCTCGAGCGCGTCAAGCTCGTCCACAACGGCTTGCACAAGATCCAGATACTGCGGCGTTCCGGAAACAAGCAAGCTGTTGGTGCGCGTATCGACGGTGATCGAAAGCTGCTGGCGATCATCAGGCACAGCGGTCAGCTCAGTATTCTCAAGCCCCGCGTAAATCGGGGCGCCATCTGGACCTTGCATTCCGCGTGGTCCATCCTCGCCCGGTGGGTGTTCTCGCGGCTTCAGAACATAGAGATTGCCGCGATTCGTGAGATTGAAGAGGTCGGTCAGAATCTCAGCCATCGCAATCGCATCAGCGTTGGTGAGCTTGAAGATGCGAACATTCTGCGAACCGGTCGAAGAGGCATCCAGATCGCGGATCATCTGCTCGATCATGCCCATCGACTCTCTTGGAGCAGAAACGATCACGGTGTTGGTGCGCAGGTCCGGCGTCAACGTGATCGACTCGCGGATGGCGGCGCTGACTTCCATCTCGGTCATCGGTTCGCCGGTTTCTTCGTCGACTTGGTCAGCAGCGACTTCGCGAAGATACTTGAGCACCGTCGCCTGTTGAGATCGACGTCGAGCGCCGATGCCTCGCCCGCTGAGAACGTTCTCGATAAGACTGACGGTTTCCAAGGCGTTGGCGGAATTTAACGGGATGTACTTGATCTCCACAACCGACCCGGGCCGAGCGCCGTCAAGCTGCGCAACAAGTCGTCGAATAGTGCGGACATCTGCAGGCGGCGCATTGACGAGCACCGCGTTGATGCGCTCGTCAGCCGTGACACGAACCGTGTTTTCGCCTCGTGTACGGTTCACTTCATCAACGTACATATCCTGGAGCATGTCAACGACATCGACGGCGCGGCTGCTGGCCAGTTGCATGATCTCGACCGTTCCACCACCGATCGCATCCGCCTCAGCGCCGATCAACGCGTCAATCAGATCGCGAATGACTTGTAGGTTTTCTTCGCTGGCGGCGACGATGAGGCTGTTGCTGGCAGTGTCGGGTTCGATCGATACGCGGTCCATGGACGTTGCAGCTTCGCCGAGCGATTGCTGGCGTTCGCGCATGAGCTGTTCGAGGCGGGGAGCCAACAACTCGGCGCGCGTGCCCTCTAATGGAAGGACGTGCAAGCCGACGGCAGGATTCATCGGCACCGCTTCGAGCTTCGCCACCAGTTGCCGGATTGCGGCCATATCTTCGACGTTCGCCGCCACCAGCAGACTGTTGGTGCGGGGATCGGTCATCACCAGCGGTTTCTGGCTGCGCTTGATCTCCTCGGGCATGTCGGCGTAACGCCGCTCCATGATGTCGTTGATCGTCTCAGCGATCCGCTCGATGTTGGCGGTGGTCAGCGTCAGCACATCCAACAGGCCGATCTCCGGCAGATCAGATGCATCCAAATCAGCGACGAGACGCTCGATTACTTCGTAAGACTCTTGACCCGCTGCGATGATCAGACTGTTGGTGCGCGGATCGTCGATGATTGTCGCCTGTTGAAAATCAGCAGTCTCCGGCTCGATCTTGCGAAGCCGATCGAGTCTGGCGTCCATCAGTTCGCTCAGGATGGTCGCCAAGCGCGCTGCCGAAGCATTCTTCACTTCGATTCGCCGAATCTCGCTAAATTCTGGCGCGATCTCGGCATCGAGTGTCTGCAGCAAACGCTCCAACACAACGAAGCTTCGCGGAGAGGTCGTGACGATCAGCGTGTTGGTGCGCTCATCAGGTTGGGCTACGACTCGATCCTCTTCACGAATGATGTCAGCTTGGATCTGTTGATTGAACAGGCGCACCATGGTCGTGGCCAACCGAGTCGCTGAGGCGTGTTCGATGGGATAAATGCGCACGGCTGCCCCCGGCGCGGCGGCTTCGATGTCGAGCATGGCCACGAGTTCGGTGACCACTTCAAGGTTCATTGGCGTGCCGACGAGAATCAGCGCGTTGAGCTGCGTTTCCGGGCGGATCACCAGGTGAGTCATGGGGAGGAAGATGTCCGACTCGAGCACTCGTCCGCCGTTTTCATCAAGACGGGCCATGCGCAGGCGCCCGATCTGCCTTTGCAGCGGCGTGGACTGCGGCAGATTGCCGATGCCTTCAACGAGAATCGCTTGGAGGGTTTCAGCCAAGTCGTTGGCGTCGGCGTAGCGCAACACGAGGATGCGCGGTTCGATCCAGCCAGCGGCGACATCGGCATCAATGCGTCGCACGAGGACTTCCACCAGCGCCACCGCCTCTTCCTTGCCAGCCACGATGACCGTGTTGGTTCGTTCGTCCACGCTGATGGCAATGTCATCGAGCAGCGCAGCCCCAACGGCACCTTCGGGCAAGCCCTCCAGATCGGTGCCCGGCACCCGGCCAAGCTGTTTACCTTGGTCAAATAACTCACCGACAATGCGGGCGAACTGATCAGCGGCGATGTTCTGCAAGGGGAAAAGCTGCACCGTTACCGCGTCGGTGATGGGCAGTTGATCGAACATCTTGGCGATTTCCGTCAGCGCATAAACGTTTTGTTTGGTGGAGCTGATCACCAGCGCGTTGAGCGCTGGGTCGGCAATGATACGGATGGGCTTGGTGAGGTCGAGCTGGATTCCACCGGCATCAAGGCCGTTTCGTCGCACCGACAGACGGCGAACTTGCTCTTGAATCGCTTGCGCCAACGGAGTGTTCGTCTGTTGATCTGTCGGAGACAGAATCTGGCGAAGAATATTCGCAAGCGCTTCGGCCTCGGCATTGCGCAGCTTGAGAACTTTCAGTTCAGATTGAGCATGCTGCGGATCGCTGTCAATCGCCTTGAGGAGCCCGACGATCGTGTCGCGATCGATCGGATTGGCGATGATGATGATGGCGTTGCGCCCTTGAAGCGTGGCAACCTTGATCGGTTCGGTGACGAGGCGAGATACCGAGTCGTCCGGCTGGGGCTTGTCCAAACCGATCGTCTCGATGATCTGAGTTGCCGCGTCCGGCGAGATGTTCTGAAGTTCGATAATGAAGATGCCGTGGCCTGCGGGAGGGGTCAGCGCATCGAGTTGATTGACTGTTTGTTCGATCTCAGCAAAGAGCGCAGCAGTGCAGGCGATGACCAAGCTGTTGCCGGGCGCATCGACTTGGATCGCAAGCGGTTGGTTTGACTGTGTCGCCTTGGCTTGGAAGGCTTCGGTGATAGCCGAAGCAACGCGGGCGGCAGGCGCGGCCGTCAGTCGCAGCACGTGGATCGAAAGACCTTGGTTGGACGCTTCTTGTTGCAGAGCAGCGGCCAGCGTCTTGATCTGGGCGAATTCATCTTCTTCGGCACGCACGATAATCGTGTTGGAGGTTGAATCGCCGACGATGCGTAGCGCTTTTCGACCACGACTTCCGGTCGCCTGGTCGTAGAGTTGATTCAACGACTCCGCGAGTTTCATAGGGTCGCCGGAGATCACAGTGATGAGTTGAGGCGGAGGGAGCTTGGCGTAATCGGCGACATCCAAATGCTCGATGATCGTTTCGATTTTGAGGATGTTCTGCCGACTGGCGGAGACGATGATGGAGTTGGTCTGCGGTTCGGCGGCAGCGCGAACCCATACCTCCGCCTCGACCAGCAATGTCGGAGCCGGTTCATCACGGCGCTGCTCATCACTGCCGCCACCGCGCCGCGCTTCACGCCGTGTGGATTGCTGACTTCGTCGGCCGCGCTCGATCTGGCCTTGGAACGCATCGTTGATCGCGCGAGCAACTGACGTCGCATCGGCGTACATCAGCGGCATAACACGCAGTTGCAGCGACGCGTCGTATTCCTCGTTATCCAGCTTCTCGAGGAGTGCGCGGATGTTCACCCACTCTTGTTCGCTCGCGGAAATCACCAGACTGTTGGACGCAGGATCGGCGACAATCTTTACATCTCGCTCCGATGGAGTTTCAGCACCAGGCGCACGCCGACCGTAGAAAAATGACAACGCTTCCTGGATCTTCTCAGCCTCGGCGAATTTTAGCGGCACAAACTCTCTGATTCGATCCGGTCCAGTCGGGTGATCGAGCTTCTCAATGATCTGGAGAATCTGCTCCATCTGGTCGGGCGTTGCGGCGACGATGATGCGGTTCTCGACGACGTTGTAGTCGATGCGCGCCTCCTCGCGTCGATCAGCGCCGCGTTGGCGGGTGAATTCGTTCAGCGTATACCAAACATCGACTGCGAGCGCATGCTCCAGCGGGACAATGCGATATTCAAACGGGCTCTTAGGCTCAACGTTGTCAAGTTCATCGATGAGCGACTCGATCACGGGAAACGATTCAACTGTGGCCGTTACGATG
>CBDUST010000082.1:0-15168 GCA_965369945.1 uncultured bacterium
GGGGACGCCCAGGCCCGATGAAGAAATCTGGCGGTGCCGGGAGCGGTGCTGGTGCGCTGCTTGGAGATCGACTTCGCGTATATTTCAATACCGTCGATGAGAACGTGTATTACAGAAGCCTGGCAATTACCGGGGAAGATTACACCACACTCCCGGAGGTGATCAACTTGATTGGCGCAGCGGGGTTCGACAAGCTGATAATCGAGACGGTTGGCGCAGGTCAAAACGATGTCGCGATTCGTGAACACGTCGATTGCACCGCGGTGGTTGTCGTGCCGGGCATGGGTGATGCCGTGCAGATGGATAAAGCTGGGATTCTGGAGATCGCCGACCTGTTTGTCATCAACAAGGCTGACTTCGCCGGCGAAACCAAGCTTCACCGCGAGCTATTGGATATCGCTTCCAACCGCGAAATCTACGAGACGATCGCGACGCAAGGGCAAGGGATTGTCGAGCTGCTGGACGCGCTCTTGGGGTAAGTTGCCGCGAGGGAAATGGTGTTTGTGCCCCATGCAGGTCGCTCACGGAGGTTTTCACCGGAATCGGGCACATTTCGACCCTGATTGTCGTTATTCTAGCATCGCCCCTCCCGTATCCCCCAGACACAAAGGATAGTCCTATGAATCTCGGCAGGAAGCATGTATTCGCCGTGTTGATCGCGGCCGGAATGGCGTTCTCCTCAAGCGCGTTCGCTGACGATCGAACTGCAGAGGAAATCCTCGAAGACATCAACGGCCTTGCGTATCCGGCGTACGACGGGGAGCGATCCGAAGATAAGGCGTTCATGAAGCGGTTCTTTGAGGTGAGCGGCGCGTTGACTCGACTCAAGGCAGCGTACATCCTCGAGTTGTATCAATCCCATCCGGATCACGAAGAAACCGTCGAACTCATGGGGCAGCGTTGGGCCTCACTCTTTGCCGACGAACAGTTGGGCGAGGTCGTTGCGGCGGAAATGGCTGCCGTCATCAAAGACTCGCCGGATAGTGAGTTGGCCGGTACGGCGCATTTCACAACTGCGCGAGCTTCAGTTCAGAAGAGTCTGTGGGGAAGTGAGACGTCGAATGTTGATCAAGCAGCTGAAGCAGTAGAGACTTTCATCGCTGCAATGCCGCAGGATGACCGCGGCGCGCAGCTGCTTGGCTTTCTTGCAAGGGCGCATGAGGACGGTTCGGAAGAGCGGATCGCCGTCAACAAGCGCATCGCAAAGGACTATCCGGACAGCTCGGCCGCAAAGTTCATCCTAGGTAAAGATCGCCAGGCCAAGGGGGTCGGCGAGCCGTTCGAGTTGGAATTCACCGACGCTATCACCGGCACGACGATTACCAGCGAAGGACTCAAAGGCCAAGTCGTCATTGTTGACTTCTGGGCGACTTGGTGTGGACCTTGTGTGGGCGAGATGCCGCATATGAAGGAGCTGTACGCCAAGTACCATGACGAAGGGGTCGAGTTCATCGGCATCAGTCTCGACCGATCCGAAGAAGACGGCGGGCTTGAGGCGCTCAAGAAGTACGTGACCGAGAACGAAATCGCTTGGCCTCAGTACTACCAAGGTAATTGGTGGGACAGCGAGTTCTCAACCTCATGGGGTATCAACGGTATCCCGACACTCTTTGCCGTCGACAAGAAAGGCAACCTTCACACCGTTCAGGCTCGCGGAAAAGTTGAAGAGTTGATCCACGAACTACTCGCTGATTGACTCGCACTAGCCCTATTCAAGACGAAACGACCGGCGGCTGAATCTCCAGCCGCCGGTTTTTTGCAGCCTGCCGGCTGCAATTCAACGCCAACACCGCCCGCCTCGTCAGACAGACCCGCTTCAGTCGGATTCCAGCGCGACACCGTGGCACGGCGCGGTATCCTGCCAGCCGAAGAAATGGAGGCCGATTATGAGCCGGATGATGTTGTATTGCGCGATTGTCATTTCGATCTGCAACGGCGCCGTCGAGGCTGCCGAGCTCGGCTACTACAGCCAGCCCGCTTTATTCGGTGACCGGATCGTCTTCGTCAGTGAGGGCGACCTCTGGACCGCGACCGTCGGCGAATCTGAAGACGGCCCGATCGTTGCGTATCGCCTCACCTCTAGCGATGGGTCGGAATCTCACCCCTGTTTCAGTCCCGATGGCCGAATGCTTGCGTTCACAGCCGAGTATGACGGCAACAATGACGTCTATGTGATGCCGATTGACGGCGGCTCGCCCAAACGGCTGACATTCCATCCCGATCCCGACCATGCGCTGACGTGGACGCCCGATGGACGACAAGTGCTCTTTCGATCGCAGCGAACCAATCCACTTGGTCGTTGGGAATTGTGGCGTGTATCTGCGCTGGGCGGCATGCCGATTCGTTATGAGTTTGGCGAATGCTCGATGGCGAGTCTCAGTTCGACAGGTCGGCAGATCGCCTTTACACGTTGGTCCAACGAGAACTGGACATGGAAGCGCTACCGCGGAGGGACTGCGCCGGAGATATGGATCGGTGACTTGACCGCTCGAACGTTTACGAACATTACTGACAACCGAGCGAATGATCTGTTTCCCATGAACGTTCTGGGGCGCCTGTACTTCCTTTCAGATCGCACCGGCACGGCCAACATCTTCTCCGATTCATCTCGAGGCGGCGACCTCAAGCAGCACACATCGTTCGCGCCGCAGCCGGGCGATCCGACAGCCGTTGATGGGTACGACATCCGCTGGCCCAGTGCAGACGTGCAGCGACGCGGCACGAGGATTGTCTTCTGTCAAGCCGGCGGGCTGGCCTTGTTTGATGCAGGCGACGAATCGATCACACGTCTGGATGTGCGCCTGGCCAGTGATCGTGTAGCCAAACGACAGCGGTTCGCCGAGCCGATCGAGACGGCTACGGAGTACGCGCTATCGCCGGACGGGAAGCGCTTACTATTGGGATCCCGTGGAGAGGTGCTTAGTCTGCCGGTGAAGTCCGGTCTGTCCGTTCAGTTCACGCGCACGTCCTCAGCGAGAGAATGGGGCGCTGGCTATCTCGGCAACGACCAGGTAATCATGATCTCAGACGCCGCAGGCGAGCAACAGATCGCAATCGCACCCGCTGACGGTTCGTTGCTGCCATCTCTTGTTACCGAAGATCGCGAGGCGTGGTTGTTCCCGCCTATCGGCTCGGCCGACGGTGAATGGATCGCCTTTGCTGACAAGACCATGCGGCTGCACGCACTGAACATGGCCACGTTCGTTCGACGTCAGGTTGACGCCTCTGAGGCGGCGGAGATCACCGATTATCGGTTTTCGCCGGATAGTCACTGGTTGGCGTACACCAAACCGATGCCGAACGGCTACGGCATGATCCACATCCACTCGCTGCGCACCGGGCGTTCGTTTGCGGTAAGCGATGGCTTTCACGACGATCGTGAACCGCGCTGGGATCCGGCAGGTAAGTATCTGTACTTCCTCTCGAGGCGCAAGCTTAATCCCGTGCTCGGCGAGCTTGATCTGGAGCATGTGTACTTCAACTCGACTGTAGTGTGTGTGGCGCCTCTGACCTCCGACTCGCCGCCTCCGATTCCCGAGTTGGCTCAGGCAGTTGACTTTGATATCGAAACCTGGGCTAAGGGCGAGCCGGGTGATGACGTTGAATCGGACACCGCAGACGATGAGTTGGCTGAACCGCCTGTCGCCGAAGAGGAATCTGAATGGGCGATGCGCGTCGATACCGAGGGCCTGAGCGATCGCCAATTCGTCTTGCCGATCGAACCTGGCAACTATCGCCAACTGGAAGCAATGCCCGGTTCGGTGTGTTATCTCTCTGAGCCGGTGGCGAAGCTGCTTGATTTCCAGATTCGTCAGACTGGTATTGCCCAGGGTGATGCAACGCTGCACCGGTACGATCTTGTCAAGGAGGAAGATACGGCACTGGCTGAGAAGATCTCCGGCTACGTTGTCAACGCCAAACGTGATCGAATTGCGCATCCTTCAGTTGATGGGTTCGTCGTTCTCGATCCTACCGGAGCAGCTGAATCCGAGACGGTAAGTCTGGGTGAAACTCATCTGCGTATCAACATGCCAGATGAATGGAATCACATGTTCGAGGAAGCGTGGCGGCTTCAACGCGATTTCTATTGGGCGCCGAATTTCGGCGGCGTGGATTGGCCGGCGATGCGCGAGAAGTACGCTGCTTTGCTGCCGCGCATCGGTACGCGCAAAGAGCTGAGCGATCTCATTGGCCAGATGATAGGCGAACTCGGGACGAGTCATACCTATGTCTGGGGCGGTCAACAGCAAGATCGCGCCAAGACCGTCTCGGTCGGTTTGCTCGGGGCGGACATCGCCTTTGAGAACGGCGGGTTTCGGATCAAGCGCATCCTGCCACGTCAATCATGGGATGAATCGCTTGAGAGCCCGTTGGCTGCGCCGTACCTCGGCGTCACCGAGGGAAGCGTTATTCATGCCATCAACGGCCAGCAGTTGACAATGCAAACCAATCCGTACGATCTGCTCCAAGACCAGGCGGGCAAGATGATTCAGCTTACGATCGCAGACGATCCGACATCACGGCAGAAGACAACCGTTCAGATCAAAGCGCTGTCATCGGAACGCCCATTGCGCTACACCGCGTGGGTCGAGGCGAATCGTCGGTACGTGGAAGATGCTTCCGACGGAAAGCTTGGATATCTGCACATTCCCAACATGATGGGACAAGGGCTTGTCGCGTTCAGTCGGTATTTCTATCCGCAGATTGAAAAGAAAGCGCTTGTTGTTGATGTTCGCAACAACGGCGGCGGATTCGTGAGCCAAATGATTATTGAGCGGCTGGGGCGTGAGGTATGGGCGTTCATGCAACCGCGCCACGGCCAGATATCGCGATACCCAGCCCGGTCGTTACATGGCCACCTGGCCGTCTTGATTGATCAACACGCCGGCTCAGATGGCGACATATTCCCTGAGTCGTTTCGGCTCAACGAACTTGGTCCGCTCATCGGTACGCGCACATGGGGTGGAGTGGTGGGAATTCGCGCGGATAAGCCGTTTGTTGATTTTGGTCTTTCAACGCAGCCGGAGTTCGCGTGGTGGGAGCCCAAACGCGGCTGGTCGTTAGAAAACGAAGGCGTTTCGCCTGACATTGAAGTGGATATCACCCCCAACGATCGAATCGCCGGCCGCGACCCGCAGCTGGATAAAGCGATCGAAGTGCTGCTTGGAAAGCTGGAAGATGATCCAAAGGCGTGGCCGACGCCTCCGCCGTTTCCGGATCGCCGGCGTTGACTCGCTACAATACACCTATGCCCGAGCATGAGAATCAAGGTAAGTTGCGGATCGATCTGCCGCTCCAGCAATTGGCTACTTTTTGCAAGAAATGGAAGATCGTCGAGTTGTCGGTGTTCGGCTCGGTGTTGCGCGATGACTTCGGCCCGGAGAGCGACATCGACTTTTTGGCGATGTTCGACCCGGAGTCGGATTGGAGTCTGCTGGATCACGCGCAGATGGAGATCGAACTGATTGATCTACTTGGACGAGAGGTTGACTTGCTCACCCGCCGGGCTGTCGAACAGAGCTGCAACCCGATGCGCCGCCGGGCGATCCTTTCTAGCGCCCGGACCATCTATGCCGCCTAATTACGATCATGCGAGCTTGCACGAAAGGCCGAGGCACGGTCAAGCTCATGAATCCTAGTCTGGCCGAGCCGATTCAGCCCCAGTACCCCGATCTAGCGGTAAACGACCCGATCGAACTGTACGACGGTGAGCTGGAGGTCCGTTACAACGGAACGGAGGTACGGGCCCCTGGCTGGTTGCGCGTGCATTTCCTTCCATCCCCGCAGACGCGGTTTGAGTTGCATTCACCAACGGGAGCATGGGAGGCTATGACGCAACCATCGAACTTCCTTAGAGCGGCAAAGCTCTACGTGCCCAAGTACCAGCGGGAGTTGGACTGTATTGTCACCCATCTGACGCCTAGCTGGAGCGTCCCAGAGTCTTCCCCGAAGCGGTTCACTATCGGGGGAGTGTTATCCGGCTCAGCTGTGACAAATGACGCTTCTGCGATATGCAAGCTGCACGTCCCGGTGGTCAATCTCGGGACGTATCGGGGAACCTGGGTCGGCACCACCAAAGAGGAGAACGAGAGTCAGTTGGTTCATGGATGGGCAGGGCGGCTGGTTCTCCAGGCCGAGTACTGGCGAATCACGCTCGACTCCGGCGTGGACTGCGAGGAGATATTCAAAACTCTCCGGGACACCGGCGGGTTCGGAATGACCCACAACGGCATGATCGAGCGAGAGGATCGAAAACCGTTTGGGGCCAAGGAGGCAGATGAGATCCTTTCGGCGCTGAATTACTTTCTGTCGTTTTGGCGGGGGCACTAGTGCGGAGCAGTGGCTCCGATCGGCTACAACACGAACGGGGAGGAGGTGTGGCGACAACTGAATGTCCCTCGGCTGAGCGCATGGTGCAGGGAAAGAGGATCGTGGTTTTCCGAGCATGTCCCTGCCAACGAACAGGGGCAGGCGTTTGCTGGGTTCTGGACGCTCTGGCAAGATCAAGAGTGGTCAGAAACTCTCAGAGTCGCGATTCATTGGTACATCGAATCGAACCGCAGATCAGGCGGGATGGAAGGCGCGCTGGTGCTCGCGCATTCAGCGCTGGAGATGCTGGCCTGGGCGATATGTGGCGTGAAGGGC
The DNA here is from genome assembly GCA_965369945.1 of uncultured bacterium. Taxonomy (GTDB): domain Bacteria; phylum Planctomycetota; class Phycisphaerae; order Phycisphaerales; family SM1A02; genus JADFNO01. Next base: position 6,646 of record CBDUST010000082.1, read on the forward strand.
AGGATCGTAAGACGCAAGAAGGTCGACCGAATTCATATGTTGTTGAAAGACCTAGGAGTGCCCACAGAGCTTGGACCTAGGTACGACCAGCTTCAGAAAGCCTCGAAGGAACTGAAGTGGAACGACGGTCCCGAGGCTGTTTCTAAGTTGCGGAACTTGATAGTCCATCGGGCGGGGACGAACCTAGATAAATTGAATAGAGTTTCAAATCGGGCGCGGTATGAAGCGTGGCAGCTCGCGCTCGAATACCTTGCGCTGGTGTTGTTAAAGCAATGCAAGTACAGCGGCCGTTACCTGCCGCGCATGGCAACGGGATGGGCAGGAGCAGTGGAGAAACCGGTACCGTGGGCGGAAGGCTAGACCAAGCTCTCGCGCGCAATGATATGAAAATCATAAAGCGATGCCAGATCATTTGCTGACAGTTGCGGCAATGCGTTGAATCGATCGACGATCGCACTTGGATCATCACTTGCTAATGCGCCGAGCGTTTGCCATTTCGCCTGTAGCAGTTCTTCGCGATTCGCCGTGGTGTTCCGTGCGTGGCCGGCTGGGTACATCACGAGCCCGCTGTCGTAGGTCTTCCCATTTGCATCAGTAATAATCACCGAAGTCGGAATCCCATCGGGATACTTCGCATCGTACTCAGGCCCGCCATGCTCGAACGTGATCTTCTCCATCAATACCCGCGTCTGATGATCGAAGATCGCCTGCTCGCTGTAGTCGTATGGCGTGAGGATAAGTTTGCGCCAATAGCCGTCGTTTGAATCCGCAAGCGTCGTGCTCCCAGTCTCCCGAGCAAGTTGCATCGCCTTGCGCAAGACCGTGGCGACGATGTAAACCATCGAATGATCCGCTGACTGTCTGGTCTGGGGGTCTTTCTTGGCGGGGTCGCCGATGATGCCGAAGGCCGGTTCGTAGGCGATGATCTTGATCGACGCGATGTTGGGCGGCCCATCCGACAATTGCGGATTTCGTTGAATCAAATCGATCAAGCCTTGCATCGCTCCGGCAGATTGATGCTCATAAAGCCCCAACTTGAAGTGCATCCCCATCACCGCAAAGTCACCCCCGGAATGGGAGAGCACCAAGTCGAAGGGTGACTCGCCATTGGTTGGCTCGAATTGCCGCCAAATCGCTTCGGGGTTGCGGAAGATGTCTTTGGGGCCGACGAATCCGCGCATCGATCGTTGCATACAAAGGATTGCTGCTTCCGTCGTGATGGCAGCGGACGCGCCTTTGGAATCCGACAGTTGTTTGCCGGCTCGTATCGCGCGCCACGGGATGTAATGCGCGACGGTCATGCCGATCGCCGATTCGATCTGCTGGGGTGTCGCCCCAAGCATTGCCCCGTAGGCTGCCGCCGAGCCGATGGCGCCATGGACGACGTGATCGATTCGATAGGACTTGAGGCTAAAGACTTCCGCGAGTCGGCCACGGATTTCATCTATGAGAACCATGCCGCGCAGAGCAAACTCGCCGTCTCGTTTGGTCAACTGCGCCGCTGCAACAGCGACCGAGTAGAAATCGTTATGTCCAAACTCCCCAGCCGTGTGGCCCAGATCGGGGTTGTATCCAAAGTTTGTGCCGTTGGAATCCCATTCGCGCACTGCTGCGCAGTTGGCGACGATCGCTTTCTCCGGCGCAACTTGCTTGTGCGATCCAAAGATGGGCACGCCGCCGGAGGATTCATAATCCAACGCTTCGGCACGCAACACGCTGGGCGCGTTCGTGTCAAGCGCGATCGCTGAAAGTCCGCAGATCACAGAGTCAGTGAAGAACATCAACGTGCGATCGAGCACGACTTGATCCGGCTCGCCGATCGAACCGTTCATGAAGTTAACCGCGAACTCGCCAATCCCCAGCGCTTGATTGGAGTCGTGTGAAAGAGTCACATTTGTCGTTGTAGTTTGTGTCGTCATAGCGAGGACAGTGTAGTCCGCCAGACTTGTCTTCGTGAGGAAAGCTCTCGCCGAGCGCTAAGGATTTGACCGGTTTTCGCGAATCAGCTTATGCAAGGATGAGCCAGCCGCCGGGCCGCGATGACCTTCCCGCAACGCCAGATCGATTGTGCTCCACTTCTCGCCTCGCGATGGATCGACAAAGGCGGATTTTTTCGTCGGCCAGCGGCCGAGGCGTTGCCGAAACTCATCCACCCACTTGAGAATCTTCTCGGTCGTCAAGCGTTGCCCGATGCCTTGGTACGCCGGGGTGTAGTGCCGTTTGAGGAGTTCAGCGAGGGACGAACCACTGGGTAAAGTGCGCGAACCCACTCGAAGCGACGCGTCGATTGCCGCCCATGTCTCGCCGGGGATATCGCGGACGGGACCGGACTTCTTGGTGGGCAGCTTGCCCGTCAATTCGTGGTGTGCCGCTGCCCAGTCCAGAATCTGGCTGCGCTTCAGCGGCAAGCCCTTTCGTCGGTACTGCGTCTTTCGATGCGCCGACAGCAGCTTGACCAAGGAGGAGCCGCCGGGAAGCCCGCGGCGCCCCTGCTGCAAGGCAAGGTTGATGATTGACCAGTTTTCACCGGGCGCCGCCTGTACCTTTCCGGTACTCGTCGACGGCCAATCGCCGGTGCGCTGGTGGTGGGCATCGGCCCAGGCGAGAATCTGTTTGTGCGTCAGCCGCGGCGGGTCCATCCTGTTTCGTACGCCAAAATGCTTGGCGAGCAACTGCGGGAGGGAAGAACCGCCGGGAAGACCTCGCACGCCATACCGCAGCGCACTATCGAGTGTATTCCATTTTTCACCTGGCGCCGTGTGAACGGGGCCGGATGATCCGATCGGCCATTTGCCGGTCCGATCATGATGCGCCTTGGCCCAGGCGAGAATCTGAGCCTTGGTCACGCGCCGTCCGAACCGTCTGATCGGTCGGTTGCGATGCATCGCTACTCGTTTGATCAGGTTTGAACCGCCGGGAAGCCCTCGGAATCCGAAAAGCAATGCGTCGTCGATTGCGGCCCAGGTTTCTCCGGGCGCTTCGGGTATAGGACCCGAGCCGCTCGTTGGCCAGTTGCCGGTACGTCGGTGGTAGGCGTCGACCCAGGCGAGAATTTGTTTCAGCGTCAGGCGTGGCGGGTGGCGAGGGTCGCGCATTCCGCACTGCTCGACGAGCAGCCTCGTCAGGGAGGAACCACCCGGAAGGCTGCGATCGCCCCGCCTCAGAGAATTGTTGACCCTGCTCCACGTTTCATCGCGTGTGCCTCGCACCTGGCCGGAAGCGATAATCGGCCACCGGCCTGTCCGTTTATGGTGCGTTTTCGCCCACGTGAGAATCTGCGACTCTGTGAGGCGCGGCCGCTGGGTCTTGGATGATTGGCCGCGAGGGGAGGCCGGGGTACCGACCCATTTCGCACCGCGGGGCAGTCCGCGTCCACCAGCACGCAACGCCTCGTAGATTGCATTCCATGTTTCACCTTGCGCCTCGCGCACTGCGCCACTCTTCACATTCGGCCAGCGGCCCGTGCGCCTGTGGTGGGCGGAGGCCCAGGCGCGAACCTGTTTCAGCGTTAGCGGCGAGAGGTTCTTCAGGTTCCGCACCCCGAAATGTATGCCCAGCAGCTTCGCGAGTGACGAACCGACTGGTTGTCCGCGAGTGCGCCTTCTCAGTGCGTTGTCGATCCTCGACCAGGTTTCACCGCGCGACTCGCGCACCGGACCGGAATTGGCCAAAGGCCATTGCCCAGTGCGTTTGTAGTGCGCTTTCACCCATGCGAGGATTTGTCTTTTTGTTGCGGCCATGGGCCGGCGGTAAGGTCGTTTACGGTGTGTGGCGAGCACGCGTGTCAATGTCGTACGGGCGGTCAGCCCGCGGCGCCCGAAATGCAGGGCGTACTCGATCGCGTCCCAAGTCTCCGCAGGTGCCGAGCGAACCTGGCCGGATCGCCTGGTCGGCCACTCGCCCGTTCGTTCGTGGTACGCGTTGGCCCAGGCGAGAATCTGGCGGAGTGTCAGGACAGGTAGATCCCTCGGGTTCCGCACACCGCGGTGTTTGGCTAGCAGCCGTGCCAAAGTCAAGCCTCCGGGAAGACCGCGCCTGCCGTTGCGTAACAACTGATCAATCCCTTTCCAGTTCTCACCCCGGGCCCCGCGCACGGGTCCGCTGCTTGCTAAGGGCCATCGGCCGGTGCGCTTGTGGTGCACATCCGCCCAGTGGAGAACCTGTTTGATCGTCAGGCGCTGCAAATCTTTCGGATTACGCTTGCCGCGTTTTTCCGCAAGCAGCTTCGCTAGCGAAGAACCACCCGGAAGTCCCCTGAATCCGTCCCTCAAGCCAGAGTCGATCTGACTCCACTTTGTGCCGCTGCTGCCGAACACAGGACCGGATAGACTGCTCGGCCATTTTCCCCTGCGCCGGTGGTGCGCATCGGCCCAGGCCAGAATCTGAGTGATCGTCAATCGAGTTTGCTTCGCTTGCATTGTGTGCGTGTCGAACTACTCGTAGGGACTGTACGATCGCCTGAAGACGACTGTGAGTCAGTGGGCGTCGAGATGCTCTAAGACGTGATCCACTTCATCAGGCGAACCCATAAGAACATCCGTGCGTTGATGTAGCGATGTCGGTGCGATCTCGAGAATGCGCTTGTCGCCAACGAGCGCCTTGCCGCCTGCCTGCTCGACGATCATCGCCATCGGATTCGCCTCGTACATCAATCGCAGCTTACCTTCCGGATGCTTTTTTGTCGGCGGATACATAAACACGCCGCCCTTGAGCAACGTTCGATGAATGTCCGCGACCATCGATCCGATGTACCGTCCCGAATAGCCGTTCGCGTGCGCCCATTCCAGATACCGTCGATACCCCTCGGGAAAACTATCAACGTATGCCTCGTTGACTGAGTAAATCTTGTTCGACGCGGGCATCGTGAGTTTGGACTTCACCAACACAAACGCGCCGATCGATACATCCAGCACGAACATATCCACGCCGTGCCCGGTGGTCAGCATGCACACCACACTTGAGCCGTACAAAACGTATCCGGCTGCGACCTGCAATGTACCCGGCTGAAGGATGACATCCTCAGGCGACTCAGCTTTCAGATCGGTGATGCGGAGAATACTGAAGATCGTTCCCACGCCGACGCTGACGTCCAGATTCGATGAACCATCAAGCGGATCGAAGATGACCGCATAGTGACCGCCTTCAGCACTTGAGCGAAGGATGACCGGTGTATCGCCTTCTTCCGAGGCCAGCACGCCGACGTTAGCCCGGTCACCCAAGCACCGCATGATGATTTCATTGGAGATGACATCGAGTTTTTGTTGCGTATCGCCGGTGGGGTTTTCGGTTCCCAGTGCGCCCAGGACGTCCTCGATTCGAGCGCGACGGACTTTGTTGGCGATCGTCTTCCCCGCCAGGGTGATTGCTGAGAGGATCCAGGAGAAGTCGCCCGATGCACCGGGGTATTCCTGCTCCTCAGTCAGGATGTGGGATTGCAGCGACGTCAGGTTGTCTTTGGTGAGTCTGGATTTGGCGGTGTGCGAGTCGGTCATGGCAGCGCTATGATGCGAATGTTGACTGAAAATCCACCGGGCGTTTTCGCCCTTGGATAAACGATTGTAGCGACTACGTTGAACTCGGCTGGCACTGTAGCACTGGTCGTTCTCGAAGTTGACTGCCGCTGATGGAGTGATCCAAGTATGTCACAGCCGGTGATTCTCGCCGCCAAGCGTACCCCGCTCGGCAAGTTCCTTGGAGGCCTGAGCCGAACGCCATCGCCGCAACTGGGCGCTTATGCGATCCAGGCTGTGCTCGAAGCTGTGCCCACTGCCAAGGACCACATTGACGAGGCGATCTTCGGGTGCGTGCTCCAGGCTGGTCTTGGCCAGAACCCGGCTCGCCAAGCAGCCCTCAAGGCCGGACTTCCCGAAACAATCAACGCTCAGACGATCAATAAGGTTTGCGGCTCCGGGCTTCAATCGGTGATGCTCGCCGCTCAGTCGATCAAAGCGGGCGACAACGAACTCGTGCTGGCTGGCGGCTTCGAGAATATGTCGCTTGCTCCGCACCTGGAATATGTGCGCACCGGTGTGAAATTCGGCGACGGCAAATTGATCGATCACATGGCCCACGATGGACTCACTTGCCCGTTTGAAGGTTGGCCTATGGGCAACGCCGCCGATCACATTGCCCAGAAGCACGATATCTCGCGCGAAGAGCAGGACCGATTTGCTGCCCAATCACATCACCGTGCTGCTGAAGCAACTGAGAAGTGTCACTTCCAAGCAGAGACGATCTCCCTGAGTGGTGAGCAGGTGGGGAACCGCAAACAACCTGGCCCTGAAGGCGGCGTGTCGAGCGACGAAGGTGTGCGTAGCGATACGAGCATTGAGAAGCTTGCCAAGTTGCGGGCGGTCTTCGCAAAGGACGGCACTGTGACGGCTGGCAACGCTTCGCAGATCTCCGACGGCGCTGCGGCGTTGATCATCGCTTCCGAAGAAATGGCAGAGCAAATCGGCGCACAACCTATCGCCCGCATCGTTGATTACGGCACGGTTGGTGTCGCGCCGAAGGACATCTTCGATGCACCAGCCAAGGGCCTGGCCGCGCTACTTGATCGCAACAATCTCAGCGTTGATGACATCGAATTGTTCGAGCTCAACGAAGCGTTCGCCGCTCAGGCGCTAGCCAATATCACCCAGCTCGGCATTCCCGAGGAGAAGCTCAACATCTGTGGTGGCGCGATCGCACTTGGTCACCCCATCGGCGCCTCAGGCGCACGTGTGCTGACCACGCTGCTCCACCAGATGCAGCGTACCGATGCCAAGCGTGGCATTGCCAGTTTGTGTCTGGGTGGTGGGAATGCGGTTTCGATGCTGCTCCAGCTGTAGTCTGGCAGACGGGTTCTAGAGCGAGGATTCGGGATGTATTGATACCGGCAGGATATGTAAGCCAAGCTGTGTTCTTGGGTTACAGTGATTAGAGGTCTCATCGACCGATCCTAGAGTCGAACAGCCAACCGTTCTGCCGGTTTGCATGTTCGGTAGATTTTCGGTATATTTGGGCCGCTCTCGGGCTGGAAGACCGGTCTCGAGTATTAGCTGTTTTGCCGTGGTAGATTAATCCTCCGAATATGGGGTCTCTGGCCCTAACTGATCGATTGTGCTTCGCCCCCTTCTCTGGTTCGCAATCGTGCAGTCAGATGGATTCTTAGATGGCCGGAATCGTTAACTCACAAGTCCCTCTAGAGACCAACTGAGCTTTCGTTTGACCGAACTATGGCTAAGAGAATCCATGAAATCCGCGATCCGATTCATGTGTTCGTTAGACTCGATTCTGACGAGCGCAGTGTCCTGGCGTCTGCGCCCTTGCAGCGTCTCCGTCATATTCATCAACTGGCGCTTACCTATCTGGTCTACCCAGGTGCCACTCACCGCCGCTTCGAGCATTCCCTTGGTGTGATGGAGCTTGCCGATCGTGTGTTCGATGTAGTTACCAGACGAGAAAATGTTTCTGACGACGTTCATAATCTCTTGCCCGAGATCAACTATCCCGATAAGCTGGGGTATTGGCGACGAGTTCTTCGGATGGCCGCCCTTTGTCATGACGTCGGCCATCTTCCTTTCTCCCATGCTGCCGAGGCGGACTTACTTCCGGATGGCTGGGACCATGAGCGCTTGACGCGAGAAATCATCCTCGATAAGTCAATGAGAGCGTATTGGGAGTAAATGACGCCCCCACTGCGTCCCGAGGACATTGTGAAGCTGGCGATTGGACCCAAGAAGGCAGCTGATCTGAATTTCTCAGACTGGGAAACGATTCTTGCCGAAGTTATCGTTGGCGACGCGTTCGGTGTAGACAGAATGGACTACCTATTGCGGGATGCTTATCACGCTGGTGTCGTTTATGGTCGGTTCGACCATTATCGATTAATCGACACTCTCCGGATCCTTCCTCCCCCACCCACCGACGAGGATGATCAATCGTTAGAGCCAGTACTTGGGATTCAACAAGGTGGGCGGGAATCTGCAGAAGCGCTGCTGCTGGCACGATATTTCATGTACTCGCAGGTCTATTTCCACTCGGTCAGGCGGATTTACGACATCCATTTGAAGGATTTCCTGCGAGCATGGCTTCCTAACGGACACTTTCCCACTTCAGTGAAGAAGCACTTGGCTAAGACGGACAACGAGGTTACGACAGCGCTTTGCAAGAGTGCGAACTCTCCCAAGAAACCAGGACACGATCCGGCTCGCCGTATCGTTCACCGCGAACATTTCAAAGTTCTATACGAACGCCATCCTGACGATGCGCGAATCAACCCGGAGGCTGGACAAGCAATTTACGAAGCCGCAATGAACCAGTTTGGAGAAGAGAATGTGCGCTATGACCGGTATCGGCAGGGGGGAAGTTCAGCTGATTTCCCGGTGCAGACCCGAGATGATCGGATTGTGTCATCGCGGAATATCTCAGAGGTCCTAAGTAGATTGCCGCTGATCTCAGTCGATTACGTGTTCGTAAATCCTGATATCTTGAAAAACGCTCAACGATGGCTGGGATCAAATCGGAACGACAGTATTGAAC
>CBDUST010000083.1:0-14861 GCA_965369945.1 uncultured bacterium
GTTTACTCCGTGGGCAAATGCGTTATTAGCGCCTTTCGGGAACCCAAGGTCCTGGGGAACGCCGCGATCCCAGAGGATTGGATGCTGGAATCCACTGAGCTCCATTCGTCCTACTATGAAATCAGCATCGATCAGATCGTAGGCTCGCGCGTTAGTGTAGCCGTCTAGACCTGCAAGCGTTTGCAGGCCGGTGTCTTCACTCCAGAAGAAAGCGAATTCGGCAGGGAACTTGCAATCCAGGTAGTTACCGACGATCGCTCCTGCATCATTCATTGCCGAGGTTGAGGGTACAGGTGGAGGGAAGTACTTCCCGCAAGTATCAGGGCCGTAAAACAACGTCACCTCGTATTGACACGGGATTTGCGCTGATGCATGCGCAAGAATCGCGCCCAGTGCGACCGCAACAGTCACGGCATGGTTGATCGGTCGATGAAGCGTTGCGTTTCTCATGAGTCGCCTCTCCCGGCAATCGAGATGCGCTGGCACTATAGCAGCATCTGGGCTAAATGGGCCGTTGTGAATAAGTATTTTCGCACTCTTATTTACATCGGAATTACGGGGTGATATTCTGCAAAGCAACATTGGCGCTCGGTAACGATGCACCTATCGCGCGGCCGTATGTTGACGGTCTTGAACGATCACATCATCCGGCCTAGTCCGTGGCCCTTTCCTTCCGTTCATCCTGAATTCGATCGCGGGTGTTTCGTCCGGCTGTCAATGGCTTTCTCTCTGAGACCGCGACCAATCCCGATAGAATCGAGACGGCTCTATACTCCCTGCCTTCGTTCCTTTGTGCCTTTCCGTTCCTCATCCCTGGTACCCTCAATTCCGATGAAATGCTCATTCACTATACGGGCAGGTCAGGGTAAATGGGGTATAAAATGAACAAGAATCGCCGACATTCTTGAGACTAATCCCCCCGCCTTCCCGTTCGGGTTTTGTATGCAGCCTGAGCAGGCGACACCTGCATAGGCGTCAGCCGCCTACCTCCCGGCCGCACAATCGCTGTTCTTGGCCCTATGGGTCAAGTGGAATTGGGCAAACCCCTGCGCGTCTTCAACGGTCCAGCGCCCGCCGATCGTGAGGCGAACTACACGTGGCGATGCGCATCAGACAGAACCTAAGCCAAGGCCGCGAGGACCGCTTCGCGCGCCGCGTCAACGTCAGACTCGATGCGGGCGCCAGCGGCGTGAATGTGCCCACCCCCGCCGAACCGATGCGCCAATTCATTGACGTCGATCGAGTCGCCGGTCGCAGACGGTTTAGAACGGAAGCTGATCTTCGTTCGTTTCGGCTTGTGCTGCACAAGCAGAATCGACGCCCGTACGGAACCGACCTGCATCGGTACGTTCACCAAGTTGGAAAGATCGTCGACCGTCGCGCCGGTCTGCTGGAAGTCTTCTTCGCGAATCACCATGATCGCCACAGCTCCGTCATTGACATACTCCAGTGACGCCATCGCGCGGGCCTGTAGGGCCAGACGCTGCGGGCGAAACGACTCCTCGATCAATTGATAGAGCCGTGTCTTATCAACGCCCAGTTCCAGTAGCCGAGCGGCGAGGTGCATTGCCTCAGCTCCCGCCGATTCGTACTTGAACCACCCGGTGTCCGTAGCGAGCCCCACAAACAGCGCTTCAGCTACGCCGCCGACGCCGTCGGTCAACTCACAACCGAGTTCCTCGAGTAGCGCCACCAACATCTGCGTGGTCGAGGCGGCTCGCGAATCGATCAAGCGCATCGCGCCGACATCGTCGCCACGAACGTGATGATCGATCACGATTGTCTCATCGAACCGCGCCTTGAGCCATGGCGCCAGCGGCCCAAGCTGGGACCATGCGCCGGTGTCCGCGACGATGACGAGATCGCAATCATCGGGGGGAGACTGATCCTCGGCGACGAAGTGCAGCGGCGTCTGTGCAGCCACCGTTTGCAAGTTCGGCTCCAACGGCCCCATCAGCCAGATTTCAGCATCTTGACCGATCCCAGTCAGCCCACGCTGAAGCGCGAGCACCGCTCCCAAGGCGTCACCATCCGGTTTGACGTGCGCGGTCAGTACAATTTTCGACGCAGCGCCAATCCGCTGGGCGATCTGCTGAACCGTCGAATTGGAAGCGTACTCACTCATACGTTCGGGTTGTCGGGTACCTTATCCGTTCATATCGAGAGCGCTACCTCACGACGCGAAGCTCCGTCGGATTGGACGTCACAATGCTGTATTGTCGGGATCGCTGAATGTCGCGTTGAAGTTGCTCGGTAAGCTGATCAACCTGCTCAAAGGCAAGCTGATCGCGCAGCCAGTCGTCAAACTGGAGCTCGATAATCCATCCGTACTCGTCGACTTGCCCGGCGAAGTCGATCAGGTGCGCTTCGCAGAGGCGTGGATTGGAACCGAAGGTTGGTTTGGTTCCCACGCTGATAGCCGCGGCATATCGCTGACCATCGGGGCGGTTGGCCGCGCCACAATAGATTCCATCTGCGGGCAACAGGCAGTCGCCATGATCCAGGTTCGCGGTCGGCACGCCAAGATCGCGTCCTCGTCGATCGCCTGGAACTACCTGGGCGCGAATCTCATACGGCCGATCGAGCAGGATTGCCGCGTCGCGCACACGACCATTGGCCAGCAACCACCGAAGCATCGAGCTGCTGGCGCGGACGACACTGTGATCGCTGAGCGTCGCGTGGACCGCGGGGATGATGATCGCGCGATACCCGTGTGTCGCCTCGTGTTCTTGGAGGGTCTGGGCAGACCCAGCCCGAGCGCGGCCGAATCGGAAGTCATCGCCCTCGACGATCAAGTCAGGTCGGTACTCCTTGGCGACCCAAGCGAGGAACTGCGCCGGCTCGAGCCTCAGCAGTTCGGTCGTTGGGCGAAGCTGCACGATCTCGTCCGCCCCGGCCTCGGTCAGCCATTTGCGCCGCTGGTCGAACGTCGAGAGCCTTTGAGACGTAGCACCGGGACGAAGCACTGTCAGGGGGTGTGGATCGAAGGCGAGGGCGGTGACGCTTCCGTCTGGTCCGGCCGCTTTTCGTGCCTCGTTGATGAGGCGCACATGCCCCACATGTACGCCGTCGAAATTGCCGATCGTTATGGCGCGTAGCTCTGACATGAGCGATGAGAATAGGCCCTTGGGGCTCGCGGGCCAAGGTCGCTCCACGAACGCGGCGTAAACCTTGATCGTGACTGCACAGCGTCGTATGACTACCCAATGCGCGAGGTTCCCGCTCCATCACTGGCTGAAGCTCCCTTAGACCCGTCGGTTCTGGTCGACGAGCTGGCTGAAGGACTACGTCAGACGGCTGAGGATGTCGTCCCGTGGTTCGTGGCGCAGATGCCGCCGATGTACTTCCAGGACACGGACCACGCCACACAACTCGTTCATCTGAGGGCGATAATCGCCGCTCGGGCCTCAGGCCGGCCCATCGAACTGACGCTGCGTAGTGAGGACGGCTCGCAATGGACCTTGATGCGTCCCTTGGATTATCCCGGCGTGTTGGCGGAGTTGGTCAGTGAGCTGCCGCACGATCGTCCCTTACGGGCGGCCAAAATCCATACCGCGACCGATGGGCAATTGGTGCTGGACACCTTCGAGTTCGGCGAAGCGGAGCGATTCGACCCCCAAGCCCCTGATCAACTGGCCAAACTCAAAGCGACAATCGACTACGCCGCGCAGCACGAGCCTCAGTGGTCGCCCCAGGAGTTGACCGAGCACTTCCAACGCTTCAGCGCTGAATATGTTCTGACCATCACGCCGTTGCGCATCTACCGACATCTGGAATTGTTTGAGCAAGTAACCGGCACCGACGGGACCGCAGTCAGTCTCGAACCGGAATCCGATCCGACGCAGAGCCGCATCGTGGTCGCGGTGGGCAACGCCACCACGCGCACGATGCTGGAGCGCATCGCCACACGGTTGAGTCGATCTTCGATCAACATCCACCGCGCGTATCTGGACCTGATCGACGACCGAACCAACGGCTCCATCAGCCTGCTCGGGTTTGTCGTGCAAGGACCGGATGGCGGACCACTACGAAAAGACAGCGAGCTATGGCGCATCGTCCGCAGTGACCTGTTGCGCCTGAAATGGCTGGATGAACGGACGCTGGACTTGGCGTATCGGCATCCTGATCTTGATCTGACACGTGCTGAGATCATCGTCGCCCTCAGTCACCTTGCGCATCAAGTCTTGATTCGAACCAACCGCTATGCGTTTGAGCTTGATCGCATCACGCGATTGGCAGAACGCAACCTTGCGCATGCTGTTCAATGTGCTGATCTTCTCTTGCACCGGTTCAATCCAGCAGATCCGCTCGGCGATGAGGGATTCCAAGCGCGCTTGAGAGCGCTACGTGAACAGATCGACAGCGAGGTCGATCTTGAGGAAGCGCAAACGGTGCTGAATAAGTTCCTCGACGCTATCGACGCTGTTCGCCGGACCAACGTCTATCTCGAGGATCGCTACGCTCTGTCGTTTCGCATCGATCCACAGCTGTTGGCTGACGATCATCGTCCCGACCTGCCGTTCGGCGTGTTCTTCGTACACGGGCGATCGTTTAACGGGTTTCACGTTCGATTTCGCGACATTGCCCGCGGCGGAGTTCGGGTGGTGCGCACCCTCAGCCCGGATCAACACGCGCGCGAGACGGAGCGCCTTTACGATGAGGCATACCACCTTGCCCTCGCCCAACAACTGAAGAACAAGGACATTCCCGAAGGCGGCGCCAAGGCCGCAATTCTTCTGGAGCCGGGCGCGAAGGTTCCGCGCAGCCTCAAGGGATTCGTCGATGCCGTGCTCGATCTGATCACGCCGGATGAGCGGACGCAGCAACACATCGTGGACCGCCTGGGTCAGGAAGAGCTGCTGTATCTGGGGCCGGACGAGAACATCACGCCCGAGCTCATCGATTGGGTGGTCGATCGGGCCGGACGCCGTGGTTACCCGTCTCCGACCGCGCTGATGAGTTCCAAGCCCGGCGCGGGGATCAATCACAAGATGTACGGCGTAACCAGCGAGGGCGTCACCGTTTTCCTGGACGTTGCCCTGCGATCCATCGGGATTGACCCGCTGCAACAGCCGTTCACCGTCAAGTTGACCGGCGGTCCCGATGGCGATGTGGCGGGTAACGAGATAAAGATTCTGCACCGTGAGTATGGCGAGAATGCCCGAATCCTGGGAATCGCCGATGGTAGCGGCGTGGGCGAAGACCCCGACGGACTCGATCACGACGAACTGTTGCGTCTGGTGGAGGCGTCGGCGCCCATCAGTCACTTCGATCGAGCCAAGCTCGGGCCCAACGGCCGTATCGTCGCGCTGGAAGAGCCCGACGGCGTGCAACTGCGCAACACCATGCATAACCGCGTCATAGCCGACGCGTTCATCCCAGCAGGCGGTCGACCCAACGCCATCCACAGCGGCAACTGGCAGGATTTCCTGACAGCTGAGGGTAAACCGAGCAGTCCGGTCATCGTGGAAGGCGCCAATCTCTTCGTGACCCCGGATGCTCGAACGAGATTATCTGAACGCGGCACGCTCATTATCAAAGATAGCTCAGCGAACAAGTGCGGCGTCATCTGCTCAAGTTTCGAGATTCTCGCGAGCATGCTCCTGACCGAGCGAGAGTTCTTGCAGATCAAACAGACCTTCGTCGAGCATGTGTTGGACCGGCTTCGCGCCCTGGCTCGACGTGAAGCCCAGTTGTTGATGCGCTTGCACCGACACTATCCCCCGATACCGCTGCCAAGCCTCAGCGAACGGCTTAGCCGGGTCATGATTCGTACCGCCGACGCCATCGAAGCGGCGACCGATATGCTTCAACAGGAAGATAGCGATCTGGTTCGCCGATTGGTCATTGATCATCTTCCGCCCATACTGGTCGAAACCGCCGGCGATCGACTGTGGACACAAACACCGCAGACCTACCTTCGATGGATCATGGCAAAATCGCTGGCGGCGAGAATCGTCTATCGAGAGGGCTTCGAGTCGCTCGAGTCGATGCCGGCGAATGCAATCGCAGAACTGGCGATGCGCTATCTACGACTCGAATTGGAGCGGACCCAACTTATCGAGGAAGTGGACCAGTCAGCGTTGCCCAACCGCACGCGAATCGCCAAGTTGCTCAGTGACGCGGGCATCCTTTCCACGATGGACGAAGACATGGAAGATGAGCCGCAACCGCCGGAAAACACGGACGATCTAGATAACTCTCAAGGTGACTGCGGCGATTGACGCCAGCAATGCCGCCAGTGGCAACGTCACGATCCACGCAAGCACAATCTGACCCACAACACCCCAGTGCGAACGGCCGGTCCAAAGCCCGATACCAAAGATAGAGCCCGTTGCGACATGCGTCGTCGAGACCGGGCTGCCCATGACCGAAGCGCCGATGACCAGCACACTGGCGACGATATTGGCGATGAAGCCCTGACCGCGATTCATGTCCGTGATGCGCTCGCCAAGCGTTACCGCAAGCCGGCGCGAATGAATGATCCCGCCCAAGGCCATAACCAAGGCTACGACCACCAATCCGATCGTTGGATTCACACCGAACGAGGCAGCGGCCAGCATCAAAGCGAGAATCTTGGGCGTGTCATTGAGCCCACGCGCAAAACCCAACGACAGCCCGGAGGTCAGATGCAAACCGTCGACCGCGCTTTGCGCTGAGATACCCATGACGGATCCGCTATAGCGACGCTGGCATTGTTCGAGTTGCTCCACCGAGAGCGTGAGTCCGGTTCTCTGCGCGACGAGTTCGCCATTTGAGGTAATCGCGACCGGCTCAACTCGCTTTCCCACACACAAACACGTCACTTCGTCGATGCCCATTCGCTTCCTCATGTATCTGGCCATGGGATACAGCGTCGCGACGATTGCGAAGGCGATAACCGGGGTGATCAGCAACGGAATCACAAAGGCAGCGCTGAGATTGGCCCAGGCAATGCCGGTGGGTGATAAAGCGAGGCCCGCCCCGACGAGGCTTCCGATGATTGCATGCGTTGTCGAGATCGGCAGACCGATTCGTGTGGCCAGTAGAACTGTCATGCCAGCTCCAAGCGCGACCGCAACGATAAACCCGCCATCCGCCAACGTCTCCTGGCCGACGAGACCCTTGCCCGTGAATTTCGCCAACAGCGCGCCGGCAAGCACAAGCGAGGCGACAGAGCCAAGCATCTGTGCGATCGTTGCCAGGGCTAAAGACTTGCGATAGCTCAGCGTTGACGAGCCGTAGATCGTGGCCACAGCCTTGAAGTTGTCGTTTGCGCCGTTGGCGTAACTCAAGAGCAGCGCCGCCAGGCCAAGCAGTACGTACAGCATTGCGATTCAATAACTCGTCAAAGACCGGCGATGTTCCCCAACATCACGTCCGATATCGCCCATTGCACGTCTCGGCATTCAAAACGACCACGCGAGACGCCGATCCTAGAGAAATGAGCGTTTCGGGAATCTCCGGTTCAGGTTTTAGGGCGATCGCAGGCGGGTTGCAGGCTCAGTTCAAATCGATCGTCCTGAGTAGTGTCTTGAAGGACGCTGGGCTGCTCGATGCCAATCTCGATCAAGGGATCAAGGCCCTTGAAGCGGCGGGTCGCTCAACCACCGCCGCCGGACTGATCGCCCGGAAGGCTCAAACCGTCGGCCAATTGCTGGACATTATCGCGTAGCCTTGAGCGGGGAATGCGGACATTCTTGCTCTCTTGAGAACCGTTCCCGCGCGGCTTGGGCAAACTGGTTTGCGGGTGCTACGGTCTTGAAACCCCCAGGGTTTCCATTGGCAAGCTCCGAAGATTCCGCCTGTCCGTAACATGCTTGGTGAGGTCTTAGGCAAAGCAAGTTTCCACATCTTGTTTGCTCACGAGCTTCTTGGCATTATCGCATGAAAGGAATACTGGAGTAACTCCGTGTCTGATCGTGTTGAGAACTTAGTCAGGCTATACAACGAGCTTGCGCGCCTTCAGAAAAATATAGGTGATGTATGCAGATTGTCTCATTGCCATAGAGGGATGACCTGGCCCCGACGGGGAGTGTATTTTTTTATGGAGGACGGTGAATGCAGAACTGACACGGGGCAGGGGTCGAGGATCGTCAGGATTGGTACGCATGCCCTAAAAATTGGAGCGAAGTCAACCCTTTGGGGACGCCTTTCCCAGCACAAGGGAAATGAAGAATCCGGCGGAGGAAATCATCGGGGATCAATTTTCAGATCACTGGTCGGTAGGGCTCTCAATAGAGAGGAGCAATGTACTACATGGGGCCAAGGCAACACTGCCAAGGGTGACATCAGAAAAAGAGAAGAGCCATTAGAACGGGAAGTCAGCTGCGTCATCCGGGACATGCCTTTTCTCTGGTTGGCAATCAATGACAATCCAGGGCCCGGTAGTCTGCGCGGATACCTGGAGAGAAACGCCATCGCGCTTCTAAGCAATTACCAAAAGACGCCGATTGATTCTTCTTCCCCAGAATGGCTGGGGCATTCTTGCAATCGTGACAGGGTCAGGAGATCCGGATTGTGGAACCAGAACCATGTTGATGAAGATTGTGATCCGGCATTTCTTGATACGTTTGCAGCTCTGGTGAACGAACTGGAAGCAACGGCATGAAGATCGTCATACAATGCGCTGCCAGGAAGTGCCCCTCCGCGGGCACCCTCAAAACGCCAACCGGCAAAGAGGTACTTTTTGTTGCTGCTCCCGCCGAGGCCCCGACGGAGGGAAAGACTTTCTATGCACGCCCGGATGACCTCTTCGATGATGGGCTGACATGGCGCGATCGTCTTTGGGACTACAACAGTAACGATACAAAGAAAAATACCCTGAGTCTGCTGCCCGCCTATCGACTGTATGGGAACAGGGCCTACATCATGCTGGTGGAGAAATTCGGGGTTGAAAGTGTTTTCATTCTCTCCGCCGGATGGGGCTTGATCTCGGCTGAATTTCTGACACCGGATTACGACATCACCTTCAGTTCAAATGCAGAGCCGTATAAACGTCGTCGAAAAAAAGATGTGTATCATGACTTTTCAATGTTGCCCGATGATGGCGATGATGTGGTGTTCTTAGGGGGGAAGGATTATCTGCCGCTATTTTGCCAATTAACAGCGGGAAAGAGGTGTATGAAGACCGTCTATTATAACTCCGTAAAACGTCCGGACTTGCCGTCCGGATTCGACTCTGTGCTGTACGAGACTAGAACTCGGACCAACTGGCATTACGAATGTGCGAACTCTTTGGTTAGGGGAAGATAACACGACAGGTATGCCGATATGTCGCAGCGAGCCGGGTTGTGTCAACCCGGTTCGCGCCCGCACACCAAACCCCGTCCGTTGCGCCGCGGATCACCCCGCCAATCCATTCCTCGCGCGAACCGGGGCGACACGCCCCGGCTCGCTCCCATGGGCATCGCAAGCGCGACCCAATTTGAGGAGTCTTGGAACATAAAAACGACTCCCGACCCCGTTTATGGGGATTTGAGGTTAGAGCGCATTCGATTAGGCGTCGCGGCTGAAGAATCGTTACAGAAACGCTCGAGTCTGCGCTAGCACCACCAGGGTTTGCCGGGCTTTTCTTGGATGATGACTTCGCCCAGGTAGGCCACAGCCTTTTCCAGCCCTTCCTCCAGTGACATCAGCGGATCCTCGTGCTCGATGCTGAGCACATCGTCGTAGCCGTATCGCCGCAGCATTGAAACGAACGGCTTCCAGAAGTCGTCCCCGTGCCCGTAACCACACGTGCGGAACGACCATGATCGGTGCTTCAGGTCGCCGTAATCCCGAGCATCGAGATATCCGTTGACCGGCCCCTGCACTGGATCAAGCTCGGTGTCCTTGGCATGGATGTAGTACAACAACCCCGCCTCACCGAATTCACGCGCCGCCAGCACCGGGTCAATGCCCTGCCAGAAGAAATGTGAGGGATCGAGGTTCGCGCCCAGCGGAGTCTTGCCGCGTATCCCCGCCGCTTTCGTGGCCCGCTGCGATAGCCGGATCAGCGTGTCGGGGTTGTAGACGCTAAAGCCCGGGTGGGCCTCCCAGGCGACTCGCACCCCGTGCTCCTTGCACAGCTTGGCCTGCTGAGCCCAATACGGAACTAGCACATCATCCCACTGGTATTTCAAGATATCCGGGTAGTCAGGCGGCCAGGCGCAGGTCACCCAATTGGGCATCTTGTCGGTCTTGCACCCGCCCGGACAGCCGGAGAACGTGATCACGGTCTTGGTGCCGAGCTTGGGGGCGAGCTTGACCGCTGTGACGAACGCATCGTGATCGCGCCTGGCATGGGTACGATCGGGATGGACCGGGTTGCCATGCACCGCCAGGCCGGACAGGGTCAGCTCATGGTCGGCCAATTTCGCCTTTATCTCCGCCTGTTGCTTGGGGGATGCGTAGACCTTCTTCGGGTCAAAGAACGGCTGGCCGGGATAACACCCCACCGGCAGTTCGATGGCCTCCAGGCCCAGTTCGGCACAGTAGACGAGGGCATCATCGAATTTCATCCCGGCAAACAAAGCGGCCATAACACCGAGTTTCATGCTTTACCTCCGCAGAATCTGCGGCAAATATAGGCCCTGGGCATCTAGATTCACAGGGCAGCTTCGCCGATGTCGAGGGTGTCGGCAAGCCCACGATTGACCAGCCGCGCCACCGTCGGCGAGAATACCGCCATGCAGCAAACACTTCGCTTGATCGCTGTGATCCCCTTAACCGTGGCCCTGCTGCTAGCGGCAGCGGCTTCCTGGGCCACCTCTACGGCCACGCAGCCGGCCCAGACACGCGATCGCGTCATCGTTCAGGTCGACCGCAATCTCGAGGTTGCCGGGTACGTCGAGGACGAGGACGCTGAGCTCATTGTCATTCGCGATCAGAAAGATCAAGTTCAAAGCTTCGTCAAGGCTCGCATCTCTCAGATCGTCCGGCTGGTGAACCCCAAGCCAAACCAGCTAGGAACGGTGGTCCTGCGCAACGGCCAGACTCGTCAGGGCGTCGTCATCGAGGACACATTCGAGCACGTGCTGCTGGAAGTGGACGGGATTCGCGCCAAGCTCGTGCGTGAGGCGGTTGACTATGTCGTGCTCGAGCCGACATTCCAAGAGCGCTACGAGCGGTTCAAGGCCGCGCTCACCCCAAACATGCACGAGCAGCATTTCAGCTTGTGCAGGTGGTTGTTGGAGCTGCGTGAATACGAATTGGCCAAGAAAGAACTGACCGAGCTCATCAAGAACAAGCCGACGCCTCAAGCACAACGCCTGTTGACGATCGTCAATGCACAATTGGCTTTGGTGAAACCATCGGATCGTTCCGCAGAGGATCAACAGACGGAGAGCGCGGCGTTGCCCACCGGTGCTGCCGACCCCAGAACGGGTCCGGTCCTCGAACAGGATCTGCTTCCGAAGGAGATCATCACTCGCCAGGACGTCAATACGATCCGCGTGTTCGAGATCGACTTCCACAATCCGCCGCACGTGACGATTAGTGCCGACACGATCCGCTCGTTGATCGAGACGTACGGATCCAGCAAGTTGATCCCCATGGGAAGCGCGCGAACAGCAATGTTCCGCGCCGAGCCGCTCGAGATCGTCAACCTGATGTTCCAGCTCAGGGCCCGGGAGCTGTACCCCGAGATCGTGGTTGAGACCGAGCCCTATTCGCTGAACCTGTTCCGCCGGCGCGTTCATGACAGCTGGCTCACCAAGAACTGCGCCACCAGCCGGTGCCACGGAGGCGTTCACGCAGGGCGGTTCTTCCTGCACGGCCGCGGTCACAAGAATGATCGCGTCCGATACACGAATCTGTTGATTCTGGAACGACTGGACCTGGATCCGCAGTGGCCCTTGATTAATTACGACGAGCCCACAATGTCGCTGATCGTCCAGCATGGCCTACCCCGAACCCTGGCCCGCAAGCCCCATCCGGACGTCCCGGGCTGGAAACCCGTGTTCAACCGCAACAACCAGCGGATGCTGGAGGACACGGTCGAGTGGATCGAGGCGATGCTCCGGCCCCGGCCGGAGTATCCAGTCGAATACGACCCGCCCCAGCTCGTTGGGGGTCAGTCCACGGGTTCACCGGCCAAGGGTCGGGTGCCCCGCTGATCAGTCTTGCGGTCACTGTGGAACCGACCCGATCTGGCGATCGAACCTTACGCAGCGGGTGTGGGACTGTTACACTGGCGGGTTCTTCCGTTTCCCTATCAACGAGGGTGCCTTATGAGTAATCCGGACCGATTCAACGTCATCGCCACATGCGGGCTTCTGCTGGCCGGCGCCCTATTTTGCAGCGGCTGCGAGGATAGCTCAGCGGCCCGGCAGGCTGAGGTCCAGGCCAAGCTAGCAGACGTAAGCCGCGACCTCGGCCAGATGCCGGTGATCTTGTCCGGTGCCAGTGATCAGGCCCGGGCCGAGGCTGAAAGAAAGCTCAACGATCTGCTCAGGACCTTGAACGATGCCGATGGCGGCGCCCCGGGTCAGCAATCTGCTGCCTCGCTTCTGGCCTCGAACGTACACCGCAAAATCGCCCACCTGACGTTGGCGGAGACGGCCAAGTTGGAAGCCGACCAACGAAGCCGGCGAGATACGCTGTTTGGACTGATCGACGCCGCTGGACAACTCAGCGCCGTAGCAGGGAGCCTCGAAACCATTGATACACAGACCCAGCAGCAACACCTCGCTGCTAATCGACAGAGCGCCCAAGCTCGCCTCACTGCATACGGCGAGCAAATGGCAGCCGCCGACGCTCCGATCGCCGCCCTGACCACCGCCAACCGAACCGATCAGGAGCAGATCGACCAACTTCGAGCACAATCCAATGATCTGATGCGAGAAGCGAACGACCTGGGACGGGCCGCCGGCTACGGGGCCTACGAACAGTCCGTACAGTTGGATCGTGATGCCGACCGCGTTCAGTACGATGTCTCCCAGCGCGATTTGGAATTGGAGTTCTCGCTGCGCCCGGAACAGGCGCTGGCCCAAAAGCAAGCCGACCAGACCCAAGACATGATCGCAGCAATCGATGGATCTAGCGCCGCGATCGAAGGCTTGGCCCAAACGTTCGGTGATGAGGCTCACTTAGCCAGAGCAACAATCGGCCAGCTTCGCCAGACGATTGTGGCCGAACTCGACGAGTTGAACCGCACCAGAGCTGACGAACTCCAGGGCCTTTACAAGAAAGCGGCGATGCAACTCGTGGCCGCGACCCAGGAAGCTGAAGCGGCCGCACGGCTCGGGCGAAACGAGCAGGCGCATGCAGGAAGGATCGGAGCAGCCCACGCATCCCAAGAGCTTGGGCAAATGCACTGGTCAGCGGCACTGGCCTGGCGAGACCATATCAGGCTGCTTGAGCGCATCGAAGCCTCCTCCGGCGCGCTGGAAAGCGCCTCGATGGTTAGCGCACAACTCAACACCGCCCGCACCGCCCGTTCCGACGCTCGCCGAGACTCCAAGGACGCCTACACCAAGGCCGGGGAAGAGCTTGATCGGATCACCGGCCGCGCTGCCGGTCCCCAGTTGGAGACCCTCAAGCAGGATGTGCAGGCCGCCATCGACGCACTCTCCAGCGACGATGCTACCGACGGCTAAGCTCGTCCCTTGAACGTGCGAATCGATTGACCGTTCCTCGCCCTCATGCAGGCTGTAACACAATCACAGGGCCAACCCGCTGTCTTTCGTTCCCGCTGGTTGTTTGTCGCCAACGGTCTCTACTACATCATCGCAGCGCTCATTTTGGGTGTTGTTTGCTACCTGATGCCCAGCTTTCCCGAGATGATCGTTGAAAACGACATGGCGGATTTCGATGACCTGCCGGTCGCGGTTCGCTGGATGATGGATCACCGCATTATGATCTCATTCACCGCGCTGCCAATGTTAGCGTGTGGCGTCATTCTCGTTGCCACAACAAAGCTCAAATGGGTGTGGACGATCGTCGGACTGCTCGCAGCGATCGTGCCGCTCGCAGCCGTGATGTATTGCTTCATCGCGGCGATGGCAGTCCTCTACAACCCACCCCCATTCTAGAAGCCGGACCTGCCGAGTCCGCGAGAAAGGTCCGGGTCTCCGCTACGCCTTCAAAACAACCTCCGCCGTCGTTCGCACAAGCTCACACTCCGATCCATCATGCGCTAGCACTTCAATCTGACAACGCAGCCCAGTGTGGTCAGAATTCCCCGCCGCAATCAGAGCGTTGCGCTTCATCATCCCAAGCTTGGCCCGCTTCATCGACGACTTCGTAAACGCCTCACGCCTGGCCTGCACATCCCAGCCGAGTACATCCAGCAGATCGAAATGACTCTGTCGTGGCGCATACGCTGCATTCCCTAGAGCACCGCTCGATCGCTCGGTCGGCTGATTGTGCGGGCACACTTCCTGACAGATATCGCAGCCGAAGATCCAATCCCCCATCGCTTCATGAAATCGCTGGTCGATCATCGTGCGATGTTCGATCGTCAAGTAACTGATACACCTCGTCGCATCCACAGACCACGGCGTGATCGCATCCGTCGGACAAGCATCGATGCACTGCGTACAACTGCCACAAGGATCAACGTTCTCCGTCGAAGGCGTCGGCGAAAGATCGAGCGTAGTAATAATCTCACCGAGCAGCAGATAACTTCCAATACCTTGCTCGATAAGCAACGTGTGCTTCCCAATAGCTCCAAGCCCGGCACGCTGCGCATGTTCACGCTCAAGAACCGGCGCCGTATCGACACAAACACGAAACACCTCATCCGAAAACTGCTCCGCCAACTCATCAGCAAGCCGATGCAACCGCTTCTTCATCACCACGTGATAATCGTCCCCCCGCGCAGCCCGCGCACTCTTCCCCACTGCCTGCTCGTCTGCCCCCGCGAGGGTCACGACGCGGCCCAAGGCCGTCTGGCGGAC
>CBDUST010000084.1:0-14840 GCA_965369945.1 uncultured bacterium
GGCGTCTCCGTCGCGATCAGTGGCCCCCCCGGGAAGGAAACCGCCATCGTTGGGGCCTGGCTGGACGACGACAACGGCCAGGCGTCCGGCTCCGCGTACCTCTTTGACATCTCTGACCCCGCGAATCCCGTGCAGATCGCTAAGCTCCTGGCCGACGACGGCGCGTTTGACGACCGGTTCGGCGTCTCCGTCGCGATCAGTGGCCCCCCCGGGAAGGAAACCGCCATCGTTGGGGTCATGCAAGACGACGACAACGGCCTCGGCTCCGGCTCCGCCTACTTCTTTGACATCTCTGACCCTGCGAATCCCCTACAGATCGCCAAACTCCTCCCCGACGACGGCGCGTTGGGCGACTCTTTCGGCAACTCCGTCGCGATCAGCGGAACCACCGTCATCGTCGGGGCCTGGCTGGACGACGACAACGGCCCCGACTCCGGCTCGGCATACCTCTTTGATGCTGCCGCCCCCGGAGAGTGTCCGTGGGACGTCAACGGCGATGGCGTGGTGAACCACCACGATATCGTTGCCGTCGTTCACAACATGGGGCAGTGTGATGATCCCGACGATTGCCCTTGGGATGTCAACGGCGATGATATTGTCAACGGCAGGGACGTGGCAGAAGTGGCGAGGCACTTTGGAGCTTGTCCGACGGTGTAGCTGGTCGCGGTCAGCTGGTAACGTCGGTGTCCCCGCCCTCCTCGCCCTCCTCGCCAACTGGGGTCCGTGTCCGTAGCTGATACCTCAAGATGTCGATGTGAACCGCCGCTCCGAAATCTTTACCACACCCCCCGGCCTCGCTCCACGCCGGTATAGGTTGACCCCGTCCACGAGGATGTGGAGGTTGGCGTTACGTCACCAAATATGATCTAGTTTGGCTGACCAGATTCTTCTAGCATCAACTCCGGATCGCACAAAGGAACGCCAGCGAGAACTCTTTGATGTTCGCCAACCTCTTCGCGGAGTATTGGTTAATCTGCTCATCGCCAACGCCCGGCGGTAAGGCACCGTTGTATACAAGCTCGCCGCCCACAACTGCCAGCTCCATATCAAACATCAGCAGGAGTGCGCCCTTTGTGGAATGAATCAGCAGGTCACGCGACTCGATCACCTCGTCGATCCAGGTCTGTTTGTGTTCGCAAATCAAGGCTGTTAGCTGTTGCGCAACCTCAGCCCAGCCGCTGTTGACGTTGTTGCTGAGTCCGTTCAGGACCTTTCCGCCATATATCTTTCCTCGACGATGAAACCCTTTGACGTGCGATCTGACGATTTTCTCACTCGAAACAAGTTGAACAACTATGTCAAGCAAACTCTTCATGCCCGAGAAGAACGCTTGGATTAGCACATGAACCTCTGGAACTTGGCCGTAAACAAGGAGCTTTGGAACCGTCTCGATGGGTGTGCTCATCGAATCCTGAAGCGTCTCAAAGTGTCCCCGGCAGCGCTCCTTGGAATCTGAGCATATTGCCTCGATCCGGTCGACGGCGTATTGAAGAGCCGAATATTCAGTTCCACACGATTCGATGATCGCTTTGCTGGCTCCTTGCCAGTCGTTGGTGTTGAATACCCTAAAGCTCGACTTCGATGACGGATGCACACAGATGGTCGTTATCCGCTTATCACTCTTCTTCACAGATTGCACTCCTCGACATCAGAGATCGTCACCTATCGCTTCAACCTCGACGCATGCAAGGAGAAGGCGCAAGCGTACAGTATCCCATCCTCACCGCCGCCTTGAACGCCTCCCGTATCGTCGGGACGTAGGGATGGCTTGCGTCGATGGCCATGATGGCCTCGCGTTCGGCGAAGCTGTCCTGCCATTCTTCCGGCCACGTTGCCACAACAGTCACCAGATCGTTCGGGTCGGATACGTCTGCGCGGGAGACGTTCGTGCCCTCATTCGCACTCCTCACACACTTACTAACATCTTCTTCGCGATCAGCCGGTCGAAGTGCTGTTCAATCTGTTTCGGTAAATGACCTCCGTGGATCAACAAGCCAAGTTCCATGTTGATCGTAAAGGCATGTTCCGTGAGGTTGGCGCTCGAAAGGAAAAGCCATTCGCTGTCGGCGGCAACACACTTGACGTGTAGTTTGCCAATCGTCCCGCTGTCAGTCTTGTCGCGCTTCTCGTGCGGCCAGTAGTAGAGGCTGGCACACGAAGCTACATCCCCGCCGACCGCGATCAGGTTGTTGTACTCTTCTTTACTCGTATTTCGATCAGGCGTGTCCACGATCATTCTGATCCGCACGCCCTTTCCCGCAGCACTCACCAATGCCTGCCGAACATGGGGGATGTTGTAAATGGCATAGCTGACCAACGTGATCGAGTGCATAGCTGAGTCGAGGACTTGCAAAATGGCCTGCTTCGTTCGCCGTACCGGAACTGCGCCAACAGAGCCGGTCGCTCCGACTTGTTCGGCACGGACGCCATGCCTTCCCATCCTTGGCGTGGCTTCGTGCTGGCCCGAATAAGGATGAGCCATGACGACAACAACAGAAGATCGGAAGATGACTCCAATCGAGGGCGCAGCCATCGCGCAGGAGTTTCGTACAGACCTGGAGCGATGGGACAAGTTCCTCGGCTCTCGCTGGCTCACCCAAGACCGAGAGCTTGACGAGGACTACGGCGAGCTTGAACGGCTTGGTGGTTCCTCGCGCAAGCTCCTTGTGGTCCTGAATATGTTCGGCGACAACCCGGCGTTGAACGACAACGCTGTCGATGAGATGCGAGGGTGGTCTAATGCGTTCATCAAGCGCGAAGTAAATAACTTGCGTGAGGGATACTGCGACAGGCTCGCCCCAGCTCTGGACGCGATTGAGTCGGGGCTGCGGAGGATCGTAGATGGTGGGACTACCGAGGACAGTCAGCACACCGATGATTCATCGTCCGCCGATGAATGGCGACAGAAGATCCTGGCCGACGAAAAAGAAGAACGACTCTCGATCGAGCAAGCCGCGGGCTGCATCAGTATGAGCGACCGAACCGTCTATCGAATGATGGATGATGGGATGCCGTACATGCAGCCAAGGGATAAACCAAAGTCGCATCGTCGAATCCGAAAGAGTGACGTTTTGGCTTGGCGTAAGGGCATTCACCCCGACCAGAAAAAAAGTAGTCGGACACAGTCAGACATGGCCTGCCATGGTGAGACAAGTCGGTCAGGCTTGCTTGACCGTGCGTTTGCGCGCGGATTCAGTAGGTCATGGAAGATGCAACCAGCACTTCGTTAAAACGAGATCGAACATCATTCGTTCCGATCACCACGCTGGCTTACCGCACGGGGCTCTCAGCCTCGTGGCTACGGGCTGAGGCGCAGGCGAACCGGATACCGTTCATTCGAATGGGGCGGCGCTGGATGTTCAACATCGACGCTGTCGAGCAATCGCTGCTCGAACGTGCGGAGGCGGTAACTGCGTAGTTGATTTGAAAAAGCCCCGAGCCGCCGTATGAGCGTCGCGGGGCATGGACATTAAGGTGCAAGATGGTAGCACAACGCCAAGGACGGCGACGAAAAACAAATAGTCGGTCTAGACCTACAAAACCGAAACGCCGCACCAAAGCTGAGATCGAGGCGTTGCGGGAAGCCATCTACGAGATCGTTGAAGATGGCGAACCCATGACGGTCCGGCAGGTTTTTTATCAACTCACTTCACGAGGCGTAATTCACAAGACCGAGGCTCAGTACAAGAACACGGTGGTACGACTCCTGGGCTTGATGCGTCGTGATGGTGACCTGCCTTTCGACTGGATCGCTGATTCCACGCGGTGGATGCGAAAACCGACAACCTATGGCTCGATGGAGTACATGTTGGAACAGACGGCCCGGACCTATCGGCGGTCGATCTGGAATGACCAACGCGCGTATGTAGAAATCTGGTTGGAAAAGGAGGCGCTTGCGGGAGTGTTGTACGACGAGACGGGGCGATGGGACGTGCCACTCATGATTACCCGTGGGTACCCTAGCCTGAGCTTCGTACACAGCGCCGCCGAAGCGATCGGCTGGCAAGATAAGCCCGTGTATCTGTACTATTTTGGCGATCACGACCCGAGCGGCGTCGATATCCCCCGGAAGGTCGAGGCCGATCTGCGTGATTTTGCGCCCGACGCTGAGATCCACTTCGAGTGCGTGGCCGTCACGCGAGAGCAAATCGAAGCATGGGAGTTGCCGACCCGCCCGACGAAGAAGACCGACACGCGAGCCAAGAACTTCGTCGGCGATAGCGTCGAAGTCGATGCGATTGAGCCAGCCGAGCTACGACGGCTCGTTTCAGAGTGCATTACCAAGCACCTTGACCAAGTCGTGCTGGACCGGACGCTAAAAGTCGAGAGCTTGGAACGTGACTCGCTGCAAGAGATCGCCGCAGAATGGGGAGGCGCTGCGTGATCCAATTCGAGCCAATCGAGCAGAAGGTTTTCGATGCTGAGGGTACTCGTGAGTACCTTGGGCTGAAGTCTGTGCGATCAGTGGAAAACCTGGTGCAATCAGGCCGGCTGACACCGTTGAAGATCTGCAAAGAGAATCTTTTCGCTCGATCCGAGTTGAATGCGCTGATCGAGCGTGAGCTTGAGCGTGAGCGAAGACTTCGAGGAACGAATTGCGGGGAAGCCTCTTGACACCGATTGCCGACATGGTAAGGTTATGTCGTCAGACCCCATTGCACACACTGACGACAATCTTCGGACCTGGCATCCGCTCGCAGGCGCATCCTTTGCAATGGGGTCTGCGTCGGGGCGGGTGCCTTGCGCATGAAAGCGAGGTGTAGCGTGATTCGTGTTTCTTTGTATCCGACGAAAAACGGCAATCATCAAGTTTGGCTGCTCAGGTGGTACGTCGATGGCAAGCGGGGTAGCAAGACGCTGGGCAAAGTGAAGGACATTCCTAAGCGTGAAGCTGAGGCGCTGAGGCGAGAAAAGGAAGCGGCGTTCATCAAGGGCACCGAGTCGCCCAGTCGGCCCGATCGGATGACCCTGCGTCAGTTCATGAACCAGTACGCCGATCGGCGACGGCAAGGCGACAACGGCCGGGGCTACCTACGGGAAGCGCCGAAGCTGGATGAGGAAACGATCGAGAAGCACATTATGACTTTGCGGTATCTGATCCAACACTTCGGTGACGGCAAGGTCATCAACTCGATCAAGCTGGCCGATGCGAGTGGATGGGTCGATGCCTTGGCAGCCGGGAAGCTGGCCGGTGCCCGGAAGAAATCCAACCGCCAGTACAGCATGAGTCAGCAAACCATCCGAGGTCATATTCGCAACGCCAAAGCGATACTCAATTGGGCGCTGCTGTTCGATCTGGTCCAAGGCAACCCGTTCGCCAAGTTTGACGGTAAGCCGCTGGCGACCGAGCCGAATCACTACGTCACGCTATCGGAGTTTCGCCGGCTGTACCGAGCCGCACCGAATCGAGACTGGCGCATGCTGTTCGCCTTGTGTCGGTTGTCTGGGTTGCGGCTCAACGCGGCCCGTACCTTGCCGTGGTCTGGCCACGCGACCGACTCGGACGGCGAACGTCATTGGATTGGTGTCGATTGGGATCGACGCCGGATTTGCGTTGTCGGGAATCACAAGACCAAGCGGCTATACCGCGAGCTTCCCATACGTCCACTTCTCTATCGCCTGCTTCTCCGAGCGTTTGACGCCGCGGAGGACGGAGCGGTATCCATTACTGGCCTGAGTCCGAACAACCTAAACCGCATCGGCCAGAAGGCCGCCAGAGACGCTGGTATGAAGCCCTGGCCGAAGCTGTACCAAGCGATGCGGTCAAGCGCTGAGAACGACCACAAGCTGCGAGGCGTGGCCGAGGCGACGTATGCGGCCTGGATGGGGCACAGCCCGACCGTGAGCCGCAAGCACTACACCGCGCCAACCGATCAAGAGTTTGCGGCCGTTGCCAAGGTTGCGTAGCTGGTCCCGATGTCGCGAAAGAGTTGCTGACCTAAAACAGACCTAAAGCCATGCGAAACGAACCAAAACCCCCATTTCCAAACGCGCCCGGGAGGACTCGAACCTCCGACCCCCGGTTTAGGAAACCGGTGCTCTATCCGACTGAGCTACGGGCGCTGGTCGGAAACGCAGTATTGGGGCCGTTAGTGAGGGTGTCAACTGACACCAACAGACACCAGCAGCCATGAAACGACAGCGCTTGCGCAAGCATGGCGCAAGCGCGTTGATGTCCCAGCCTGCAACGCAGGCGTTTCCACCCGAATCCGCCCTGGCGTCCAGGGTCGTCCTGGGTCTAGATAACTGCGAGCTATATTTCCATGTGCAGACATATAGAAGTAAGTGGGAATCATCGCGGACATCCAGGACGGCGCATTATTTCTTCCGGTGCTTGGTCCTCGATGTGTGTGATTTCGTCCGTCGGAGGGGAGGCTGTTCGTGGAGAAGATGGCGTCCGTCTCGCGTGTTACCCGCCCGTGATCGCTGCTTTGATGAGTACCGTCAGGGCCGTCCTTACAGCGAGCCACGACACCGAACCGGTCGCGGTGATGGCCTTGTCCTTGGCCTGCTTCCAGATTCCTTCGTCCCTCGACTGTTCAAGAAACTCGTGACCTTCCCAGGTCATGCGTATACAGCCGACGGGATTGCTCTTGACACCCTCAACTAACCCAGCATCTTCCATGATCTTCAGGTGGTAGAGGATTTCCTTGGGTGTCCTTCCATCGACGTCGACACCGGGATTGGATGCCTCGGGGTCACGCCTCTCGATCTCTTCAAATATCTGCCGCACGAAATCCATGTCTCGTTTCATGTCTACATGATACGAAAAACCCGCCTAGTGGCGGGTGATCGGTTCGCTGAGTTGTTGTCTGGTTCACGCCCCGGCAGAGAGTCGTGGTAGAGCGTCCAGAGCAGCCGTCTGACCGTCCTGGCCGAGACGTGTGTAGATATCCATCGTCAACGCAACGCTGCTGTGCCTCATCCGCGACTGCATCACGGAGGGGTGAGCACCACCTTTGGCGAGGTTGCTGGCGCATTGGTATCGCAGACTGTGGAAGTCGAACACTTCGCCGGAGTCGGGATCGACGTATGGAATCTTCGCTCGCTTGAGGTCGGCCTTGAGCATGTCGGCTGTGCGGCCTGGGATTGTGAACGCGGCAGCGCTCGGGAGTTTGTTGGCCAGGTGCGTTCTCAGTTGGGCGGCCAGTTCATCGGTCAACGAGAGCGTGTCTCGCCGGCGTCGGTTGCTGTATGCCGCCTCGACCACGACGGTCGGCGGTGTTGCGGCCAGGTCAAAGCTCCCGGCCGTGAGGCTCCGGAGTTCCGAAGCTCGGAGGCCCGTCTCAGCCGCCATCCAGTAGATCAACGATCGTTCTGGCCCGGTCGTCCTTTGGTACGTCGGTCCCTGGTGAGCCGTGTTGAGCAGGATCAGCAGGTCGTCAACCGTCAACGCTCTGCGGACACGTTTGCGATCGGCCCGGACGTTGAGCATCTTGAGGCCCGAGACGGGCGATTGTGTTGCTCGACCATGCCGCACCATCCAGCCCGCGAACTGTTTGATAGCGCGCACGGTGTGATTGCGGGTTTGGGTCGAGCAGGTTAGACCGCTGAGGTAGGTCTGCACCTCCAGCTCCGTGATATGAGCGAACCGGACGAACCGCCCGGCTGTGATGAGCCGGGAGACCCGGGTTTTCAACAGGTCTGCATGCGCTTTGGTCCGGCCGTCGTTGAGGATGCTCTGATACCAGTCGTCAAGATGCTCGGTCAGCGGCATCGTTACCAACGAAGCTCGCTGATCCAGGATGCTCCAATCGATCAGTTTCGCTCGGACGTCATCGGTCAGACTATCAACCCATCGGGCCAGATCCCCGCGCGGTGATTCACCCACGGCCCGCAGGTCGTCAAGCTCCCGCACCTTACGGGCAAACGTCATCGAGGCCGAATAGTCGGTGAACGCTGGGAGCCGTCGCCGGACACTGTTGTGATCCTTGAACGCGACGTGATCCCTTCCATGCTTGATATAGATCGTCAAAGGAAACCTCGCAGCCCGGGCCAACCTCACAGCAATCGCGTACGAAAGCCTTGACCGGCGAGCCAAGGTCTTGCAACTCTCGCAGCATGTCGTCTGACGAACTGGGGGTAGTGAATCGTCCGCTCTCTTGGAGCTGGTCCCATCCGTCCAGCGACCAATTCAAGAGGCCCGGCAGCTCGACCAACAACTTATCTGTCAACTCGTCATCTTCACGCCCTAGCCACGACTCGGTTAGCGTGAGCACAATGAACCGACTTGCGGTTGCTCCTGAAGGGTCGAGAAGGCGGGGCAGTTCATTCGTCAAGAGCATAAGGCGGGTCGGCATCTTGACACTGAGGGGCGGCTTATGCTTCCGATCCACGGGCACCAAATCTTCGCCGCTGATCGAAAGTAGCCGCTCAATCACAGCCGCCTGATCTGCCCTACCACTCAGTCGAGCGTCGGAGATTATGGCCAGTGGTTTCCCCAAGAGTGGCTGAAGTCCAAAGTTCAATGCGAGACTTGACAGGCTAGGTCCAGCCACGTTCACCGATCCAAGAAGCGCGGTCAGTATGCGGCCGATCGTCCCTTTGCCTGATCTCGGCGGCCCGACGATGAGCATGATCTTGTGTTTTCGCGTATCACCGCAGACACAGTATCCGAACCATTGCTGTAACGCTCGGTACGCTTGGATGTCGTTCCCCCAAAGTTCCTCTAGGAATCTCTCCCATGCGACCGGATCGTCCGCTTGCGGGTCGTAGTCAAACGGGAGCGCGTGCGTTGAGAACAATTCCGGCGTCGAGGGGTGCAGCGTCCGGGTCGATAGATCAAGTAACCCGTTTCGGCACGACACAAGCCGCGTCGGGTCAAGATCATCACCTTCGCTCAACCAACACGGCGCATCACGGCGGTCAGCGACCAAGATATCACGGGACGGGAGCGCCGCCTTTACCTCACGAACAAGGTGCAATTTCGGGACAATACGCTTGAGTACGCGGTTGCCGAGGTTATCGCGTTGGGCCTCGCCCGAACGATCACGCTGGACCGTCCAACAAGTTTCAAGATGCCGGTAGATCGCTACATCGGTTTCGACACTGGACATCGGCTGGTAGCACGAACCGGCGAAGGTGTAGAAATCGTCGCGGTGGTATCGCAGGAGCAGCCGCTTTTTCTCATCGCGGTATTGCGTATCGAGAAAATGATCGGCCAGCGATAGCGGTTCGACCCCTTCGATCACAGATTCCGGCGACGGCTCCAATGAGTTGGCCGAGTTGTCTGGAAGCGGGATTCTGGCTACCGTCGTCACGTGAGCACCTTTGCCGTTGCATTTGGCTGGCAGGTCAGCAACGGCATTCCTAAGAAATCACTTCCCGTTCACCGGCGTTTGGGAGGCATGATTGCAAGCGACTGATTCAATATCTTTGATCCGGAATCGCACGGTGCTGCGAGACACCCGCACGTAGGGGATGCGACTTTCGCGCACCCATCGCCGGACTGTAGATACAGCGACCCCAAATCGCTTCGCGACTTCGCGAGCGGTAACGAGGTCATTGGATGAGTCACAAATCGTCATCGAGGTCTCCGGCGTTCTTACCAAGAGCCTCGATCACCTGTTCAGATGAATTGAGTCATAACGATCGTAAACACCGTTTACGATCCATTTACGATTTACGATGACGCTGTATGGTCAAACTGGCTTGCGGTTGTACGTGTCAAGGTGCTTCGCAACCCACTCGTTGCGGTAAGCCGTTGCACGGCCGGGGCCTGTGTCAACTTCTGGCTCTTCCTTTTCTGCCTCAGCCCACCCTTGAACTGTAGAACGAGGAACCTTCTTCCCATCATCGGTCGTGATGTTATCAGCGCGGGTCCAACCGGGTTTCGGCCATTCTTCATCGTCGGGAGGAACTTTCGCCTCAATCCGTTCACTCAGCTGCCGTAGCTTTCTTGTCAGCGTAGCAGCTGGATCAGGCACACCGTTTAGCAGAAGATCGAAACATAGCCGGCGGACGATCTCCAGATCAGAGCATAATTGGTCAGCCTCGGTGGTTTTGTGTAGTCCGTGTGATCGAATAGATGTGGTGCCATCCGCGTGAAGCACCGTCGCCGTGAACCGGCCATTTCGGTTCTGGTCACCTCAACCAGTTCCTGATTGTTCCGGCGGTGCTTCTTCTTAGAGACAATCGGCTGGACCATCTGAGCCGCGTACTGGACCTTCGTCACAAGATGTTTCAACCGTGGGGTATCTCCAAGCTCGATTTCATCAGCGAGATCGTTGAGCATCCCCGATAGGTCGGCAAGTGTCGGCAGTCGGTCGGACCAACCGTATTCCGCTCGCGTCGAAGCCTCGAACGATTCCATCGTGAAAGGAGCCTGTTGCTTTGACATGGCAGTCGTTCCTTGACGGGCCGCTTCAGCCTGGACGGGGCAAACGACTGAAGCCACGTCCAGACCAAAGCTGAACCGGGAGCGACCCGGAACCCGTTTGTTCGATTATACCGTCTCTTGATTCTCGTCAGACGGCAACACAGTCGCCGTCGTCGTGACGGGCTCGATCACTTCCAAAAGACCGGGAGCGTGAGCCTCTAGGAGTGGCCGAAGCCGCTGTACTAGGTCTCGGTCCACTCGGAGCATCGACGAGAGGGACGGCCAGAGCGTCGCTTGTTCCAACAGCGCCGGGGTTTCCTCAAGCAGCCGCGCAAGGTCGTCTATGAGTCCATCCGGCGATCGCACTGGATCACTCTTGACCTGCACCTTCTGCCCGGGCTTACCCTCCTATCGATCGGCCAACGACTCACGAACCCGCGAAGGTGCGGGATCGAGCGCCGCCGGTTTCAATTCGCCATCCTTGCCCATGCTCCAACGCTGTCCGTCCCGCATCCCGTCGATGATCCACCGCGCCGCAATCACCAACGCAGGCGCCGCATTCTCATCCTCAACGATCTTCTCCAAGTCGGCTCGGGTGTAGTTGGGTGCGCCATCATCATCCATCGCCAACAGACCGTGAAGCAACTCGCTCGGGTAGACAACGCCCTTCACTCGACCTGCCGGGTTACCACTTTGACCCGGCTTCCAGCGGCCGCGCTCCAAGTTCTTCAACGAATTGGGGTTACCGTTGTGTCCCATGCCTACCCCAATACTACGCTCGCTCCGAGTCGTCGGGGCAGTTCTTCAGTATCACTCCCTCATGTTAGTGCTACGGACACGGCCCCAAGTTGGCGAGGAGGGTATGGGGATTGCTTGTTCCTAAGCAGAGTTGATCGAGAATACGGCGCTCACTCGCAGGGTTTGCTCGTGTGCCACGGTCGCAAGTCCCCAGTCGATCGGATCGCCCTACTTTCCTTCGAGCGGCTGGGCTGATGCGGACCGCGGGGCCGGTGAGTCATTTATCCTTCCTAGCGCGTTGCTCTTCCACCGCCGCACGCTGGAGATTCATCCGAAGTAAGTTGGCGAGAATCTTCTCATCAATCTCCTCGCGTTTTTCGATGGCAACTTCTTTTGCGGCGACGATATTGACAGGATCTGCTTTGGCACGCTTGCCCTTCACATCCTTCTTTCGAACGATGACGATTTCACCTGCCCCATAGGGTTCATAGGCCTCGGTCCACGCAGGATCCCATGCACCGTCGGGATCAACCTCAGCGTAAGCGCGAATTACAGCCTCATCGAGTTTCTTGTGGGCGAGTTTCAGCCACGCGGGGCGCTCGTTGTAGAGATTGGTGAGAGTGCGCTTCTTGAGGTTGGGATCCTTCGCGGCACGGGCCATGATCGCGGACTGCCGCAACAGCGGCCGCGCCTGCTCCGGCACTTCGGAGAAATCCTCGAAGCTGTCCACTGCCAACTCAACCGCTTCAATCCACTGCCGGGGGTTCAGCCAGTTCTCGCGCAGTTCGTTGAGTTCCTTCGCCGCCTCGCTGATCGCGACGTAGTGCTCATTGTCCCTCGGCTCCGTCCCCGGCGGCCACGGCAGGGGGAAGGTCTCAAAACAGGTCGTGGGCGTGTAGCGGAATCCGGATTCGACTTCGCGCAGCTGTGTGCCCACGGCGCGGGCCCAGCATTCATGCACCGCGGAATGCAGCACTCCGAGAAAGTAGTCAGACTGGACTGCAAACGCGATCACTTGGTGATCAGGTAGCGTCACTGTGTCGATCCATGCAAACAGCCGATGCTTCGTCAACGTCGGAGTGACCAGTGCACGGGATAGCGGTCTGAGTGCTTGGCGCATTCTCTCGCACGGTTCCGCATGGAGCCACCAATATTCGCGGTAACGCTTCCTCTTGACCTTGCTTCGTTTTGGATAGACGTTTCGTTCAACGAAGCCGAACGGTAGTTCGAATACCGCGGAATCTTCCAGTGACCGGTCGTATCCGAAATCGATGATCCAATATCCGCGGTGGCGTGAAGTAATATCCCTACCATTTATCCAAGGATGCAGCACGTCGAGATTGGATCGACCGTTTGGATTCGGTGCTCTCAGAAAACCCGCGGCCGTATCCCAGCTGATGTCGAATGCACCAGCCTTGACATCTGCGACGAATCCAATGGACTGATTCTGCTGGAGTTTGACGGCGAGCCCAATGTCAAGCCCAGCCGTTAACGACGGATTGATCAATGAGACAGGTTCCCCATCCAGCTCGCGGCTCGTTTCCTGGCCATCGTCGAACCCAATCATCGAGATGTGGACATTCGCGCCGTCGAGAACCCATTCACGGTCAGAGATTGCAAAGATGATGTTGCCACTGCGTTGAATTCGTTCGAGAACCTTACGATTTTCTCGGCCACGAACGCCCTGCGTCGCTAGTAGCCCAACACGAGCTTGCCGCTCGGTGATATGCTCCCTTGCGATTTCGAGCCAGTAACAACACAGATCACTGAATCCTGGAATACGATCACGGAAAGTGCGAAACAAGGTGTCGACGTAGTTGTCTCCCAAGCCACGACGAAGCAACTTCGTACCTAGGAACGGTGGATTCCCGATAATGAACTCGGTCTCCGGCCAGTCCGCAGCGCCAGCGCAAACGGCGGATTCCTTGTACCTAGGTATCGCACTTCCACCCGCATCCTCCCAGTTCAGGATCGCATCACGGCACTCGATGGTGTCCAGTGGGACGAGGATCGGGCGGCGGTTCGTGCGGTCGGCGTTGGCGTACAGCCACTGGAGGTAGCCGATCCAGATACTTACGCGGGCCAGTTCCGCAGCGTAGTCGTTGATCTCGATGCCGTGTAGTTGTCCGGGGTAAACGCGAGACGTGAACGTGACACCGATCTCGGTCCGTGCGCCGAACGCGCGAACCTCATGTTCCAGCGCCAGAAGCTGCTGAATGGCGACGTAGAGGAAGTTGCCCGACCCGCAGGCGGGGTCGAGGATGCGGATGGTGCCGAGATGATCGACGAAGTCGAGGAGCGCTTTCTCGATCTTATCGTTGACGTTCTTCTTTGCGCGTTCGGTCGTCTTCTGTGCGCGCTGCCCGAGCCACTCCCTGACGCCGTTCTGGATCTTCACCCACTGCTGGCGCAGCGGCTGCATCACGACCGGTTCGACGATGAGCATGATGTCATCGCGGCTCGTGTAATGTGCCCCGATCTGGGACCGCTTGTCCGGGTCGAGTGACCGTTCAAAGAGCGTACCAAGGATGGCTGGCTCAACGGTATCCCAATCGGCGCGGGCGACCAAGAGCAGCTTGCCGAGCCATGCGGAGGCGATGTTGATGATCGGATCACTCTCCACATCGCTGAACAGGCCGCCGTTGAACCACTCGATGGTATCGGAGCCGAAGCTGCCGCCTGACTCCATCGCGATGAAGAGCCTGCGTGCCTTGATCGGGAAGTTCGCCGCATCGTCGAGCGACTTCTGGATGAGATCGGTGAAGAGATCACGAGGCAGGAGACCGATGTCCTCGGCGAAGAAGCAGAACACAATCTGCATGAGAAAGTGCGCGACGGCGTGCGGATCGTTGCCGGCATCGCGCAGGGCAATGGCCAATTGGCCAATATCCGTGGCACGCTCTTCGGTGATCGCGGCGGTGGTCTTGGCGGGCCTGAACCAGTCCGGATCGCCAAAGACCTTCCGAAGTATCGCCAACGGGGCGATCGCCGGATGTCTGCGCTTCCAATCATCTGACGGTACGGTGAGATCCGTGATATTGAAGCGATAGGTCGTCGGTGGGTAGCCGGTGAAGTTTGTGTGGATCTCAAACCGGTTGTTATCGCAGACGACGAGCAGTGGCGGATTGCCAAGGCTGTCTTTGTAGATCTTCAGTTGAACAAGCGCGGCATCGAGCGTCTTGCACTTGTCCGGGCGCTTGTATTCCCAGCAGAAATGGTCGCGCATCCAGACATCTGCGAACCCGCCGCCGGAGCTGGCTCTGACCTGGTAGATGGGGAGGCCGTCCACGGCCTGCGTGCTGTAGACGGCGGCTGCGCTGACGTCGGTCTGCGCCTCGAAGCAGTAATCGGAATCCGTAGCGGGATTGTCGGTGGGCTTGGGGACGCCGAGCATGTCGCACAGGTCGTTGAAGTGCGACTGTGATCCGGCTCGCTCCGAGATTGAACGCCGCGCCCAGCGTTTGACGAAGTTCTCCGGTGTAGTACTTGCGGGACTCATGGCGGGGCATTATGGCAGGAAAGCGGAGGTCTGTTCCGCTCCCGACGGCTAACCGTCATCGAGACCAAACTCACGCTTCAGGTCGTTGGCGAGAGCCTGGAGTTCGGGAAAAAGCAACGACTCAGAGATACCGAGCGTTGCAAGCTCGTCCAGCATCGCAGAACAAGTCTTGTCGGTGCAAAAGTCGATTTGGACGAGTAAGTCTTCACCCGCCTCCGCAAAAACCGACTCAATTCCATCTCGTTCGGTACCATGAATCGTGAACTGTGATTGTTGTGCCACAAT